>CAIJTV010001013.1:0-1570 GCA_903823635.1 uncultured Planctomycetaceae bacterium | reverse complement strand
GTGAAAATGCAACCCGAAGAAACATGCCCCCAGGGTGTGTCAGTCTGTTCGCAAGCTTCCCGAATCACTCCCGGCAGAACAGCGTTTCCGTCGAGGCATTCGGTGCGATGAATCTCACAGGCGTCGACGTTCGGCTTCCCGGTATAGCCAGCCGCGTTGATCAGAAACTCCGGCCGCAGCTCACGCAACATCTTGATCAGGACGGGGAGACTGGAATAATCGGAAGAAGCTCTCGAGACCACGGTAAACGGCAAGCCTCGCCCAGTCAGATTTTTCTGAATGGCACTTCCGACGTAGCCGTTACCTCCAAGAAGCAGAATCATTCGACACCAGCAAAAAGGACCGAATCAAAAAGGAAGATGGCTCCACAGCGTCTTTCGTGTTCAGCCAATTTCGTCCATCAGCCGATGAGCGTAACAGTTCGTTTCAAAGGACGCGAGAAGTTAACGAAAAGCGACCGGAACTTGTTGTCGTTCCCGTGTCCGTTCAATCGTTAGAGTCGTCAGTTTCGTTCATTTCGCGGCACAGAAAAGTGGTCACCCTTTCTGAACCCGTTGGCCCTTCACCAACTGTTCACATTTCAAATCTCAAATTGCTCACTGCAAACTGACAACTAGCCACTAGCCACTAAAAAAATGCCCATCCTTGCCAAAGAACCCGATATGTTCCCTGAAACACTGCTGGATGATCCAGCAGCGGGGATCGATGAATCGTGGTTTGCCATGTACACCCTGGCACGTCACGAAAAGGAGTTTATGCGAAAACTCCGACCATTGGAGATTGCCCATTACGGCCCCATGGTGCAGCAAAGAAAGCGATCACCTCAGGGACGCATTCGCACCAGCTACATGCCACTGTTTACTGGCTATGTCTTCATGCGTGGTGACGAGATCGCTCGACACAATGCAGTCTCAACCGGATGTATATCCCGCTGTCTGCCAGTGACAGAGTCTGAGCAGTTGCTTGAAGACCTGAAACGCATCCGCCTTGTGCTTGAGAAGGGCAACGACGTCCAACCCGAACCGAAGCCACTGCTGGGTCGTGCGGCCATCGTAAAGACCGGAGCCATGGCCGGACTGCGTGGCACCATCTCCAAAGTCCACTCGCAGCACCGCCTGACGGTCGTTGTTAACTTCATGCAGCAAGGTGCTTCTGTGCTGGTGGATGAAGCTGACGTGGAGTTGCTGTAGGGCTCCGTCAATCATCGAACAAGGAATGGTGCTCTGATTTCGCCTCGGAGAGGCGGCAGCAGGTAGCCCCAGGCTTTAGCCTGGGGAAGACGTTTGGAAATGAACACTAAGCCGTGAAACGGCGAAAGCAATGTGTTGCTACGTTCAAAAACATGGATGAACGCCACCCCTGGTTAGCTCAACCGGCGAGCGGTTGGGCGTCAGCCCTCCGTGTCAGTCCCCATCTGTTTTCTATAACTTGACCATCGCGAGAAATCGCAGAGACACGGATAGCTGACGCTATACCGCTCGACCGCGTTCCGTCGAAAGGCGAGCGGCTGGCCGTCAGCCCTCCGTGCCTGTCCCTGCCTGTTTTCAATAAACGAAAATTGGGGTTCACG
>CAIJTV010001012.1:0-2012 GCA_903823635.1 uncultured Planctomycetaceae bacterium | reverse complement strand
CTCGATCTCAAAGGTCGTTCCCAGAAGTTCTCCGTACCGACGCTGTGTCCATTTCAAATGTCGGAGCACAACTGCGTCGAGTTCTCTGTCCGGCGTCTTTTCGCCCCTCGGCGTAAACACGACGGGCATTACGGAAATATGCTCGGGAGGAAAGTAGTGCTTGCGGCTGGCGGCCGCCTTTTGGGCCGAGGCCGTTTCGCTGAAACAGAATATCAGGAGCAGTGTAACAGCTGCATGCAGAATGGGACGATGCATGTTAAGGACTCGTCAGGAGAGGTATGCGACCGGTCTATGATGAGATTTTCAGAAGTTCACATTGCCAGAGGTGGATGTGAGAGCAGACCTGCTGCGTCTTAAATGTAAATGATTTTCAGGAAAAACGTTGTTCACCAGGAAAGTGTCCACAGTTCAGCCTCTCGGGGCCCGCCTACTTCAAGTCGCCTGCTTTTCTCAGACTGGTGCAGTGGCTATCTGAGAACTTCCAATGGATTGCGAGTGTAAAATGTTATTCTGGTGAAGATGCATTGGGTGGGGCGTTTGTGGTTAGTGTTGCGTTGGCTTGTCTGCGCGGTACGTTTTACCGAGCCGGTAGAATCTTCACGAAAAGATGCGGATTGACATAAAGCTTGTGGGGATCTAATGTTTATGCGGGTTCTTCGCCGATTCTGCGGCAGGCATGGCCGCTCCAAATTGCAATCGCTCCAGGGGTTTTCCCGCCAGTTTCCTGATCTGGAAAGTGGTGATGAAGTCTTCGGGAGGCTTTAGGAATCATTGCTGAAACGCAGTTCGACCTCTTGTCGAATGCGATTGTCATGACATGATGACGCCGGAAATGGGGATTTCCGTGGATGAAGCGAAGGATGGGGGATGGATATCCCAGGCACTTCGGTCTGGAAGCTTTCTTGAGCAGGTGCAGAAAAATGTTGGGGAACATTTGTCGGTCAACTGTTGTTGTCATGGGCTTAATACTGCTTAGTCCCTCTCTGTTCGCACAGGGTAGCTGGGCTGATGCACTCGTTGACAAAAGGAAGCTTGAGTTCGGCGTTATCGCGACAGGCGCGGAGGCGGTGCAGGTTGTCAGCATCGAAAACTCAACGCAGGCCACTCTGCATATTTCCAGTTGGTCCACAGCTTGTCGATGTGCTGAGGCAAGCGCCCCGGGCAAAACATTGCTGCAGCCGGGTGAGAAGACGTTTATTGAAGTGCGAATGAATACTCGTTCCTTCAAAGGTCAACGCGATACCTCGCTGTCGATCTACTTCGACTCACCGCAATTCGCGGAAGTGCGAGTCCCGATTTCTGCCTACATCCGAACCGATATCGTGTTCGAACCGAGCAGCGTGGATTTTGGTTCGCTCGACTTCCTGAGTGGTGGCAAAAAGACGGTTCGCATTGCCTACGCAGGACGCCCTGACTGGAACATCCGAGATGTTAAGTTTCCAGGAAAAGACCTGTCTGGTGTTGTGAAAGAGATTTCTCGGAGCGGCGGGAATGTTGTTTACGACCTTGAGGTGACTCTGGATCCAAAAACAAAGCCAGGGCGGTTTCGCGATATCATTACACTTGTGACCGATGATGCGGCTCATCCAAACGTGCCATTGATTACCTTGGCAACTGTGGTCCCCGATATTCGCATCACAACTCCTGACATTGCCGTGCGAAACAGCAAGGGCCAGTTGGTGCCCTTGAAGCCGGGTGAAACGACCATTGTGAAAGTCATTCTCCAGGGCAACAAGCCTTTCCTGATTCAGGATGTCGACTGCCAGCAGATGCAGGATTGTTTTGAAGTCAAAATGAGTGAAAAAGAGAACAAGCTGCAGATCGTGGAGATGAAGTTCACGGCTCCTGAGAAGGTCGGCAAGTTCAGCGAAGAGATGATCGTCAAGATTCAGGGTCGTGAAGATGTCCTGAAGTTCAACGTCAGTGGGTCTATTGCCAACTAATCCGGCGACAATACCAGTGCTTTGTCAGGCCTGAAAACGTAGGTTAGACATTCTTGTCCGACAAACCTG
>CAIJTV010001011.1:0-3396 GCA_903823635.1 uncultured Planctomycetaceae bacterium | reverse complement strand
CGCAAGGATGACATCAGCCGAACCAACACAGCCCAGATCACCGTGGCGTGCTTCCGTCGGATGCATAAAGTGAGCGCGAGTTCCGGTGCTGGCCAGCGTGGCGACGATC
Organism: uncultured Planctomycetaceae bacterium; assembly: GCA_903823635.1. Taxonomy (GTDB): domain Bacteria; phylum Planctomycetota; class Planctomycetia; order Planctomycetales; family Planctomycetaceae; genus SXXK01. The sequence continues at coordinate 3,287 of CAIJTV010001011.1, read as the reverse complement.
TTCTGACCAATCAGCCCGGCTTTGCCGACTCCCGTGACGATCACACAACCACGACAACTCTGGATGAGCCGAACAGCGTCACAAAAACAGGGGTCAAGCGACTCCGATAGCCGCACAAGCGAATCCGCTTCCTGCCGAATGATCCTCCGCGCTTCACGCAGTTGCTCGACATCTTCGAAGGAGATGACCGCGCGCGGTGTTGTGGTCGGTGGCATACTGTCGTCCCTGACAAATTCCCGGAGACCATCCGCTTTCCCTGCTGATGATCGACCCGGAAGTGTACGGCGAACACCGACCTTGCGTCAATTGGGATTCACGCCGCAATGTATTCTGTAAGCCCATGGCATAAAACAACTTAGGACCCGATCGCGTTTCCATGAGGCTTTCTTATCATCGGAGAGTCGATCAGGCGCTCATCTGGTGAAGAGAGTTGTGCTTCTCTTATTCGTGCCCGGAACATGGCCAGCAGGACTGGCATCGTGATGCATCACCGTTGTTTAGAACTCAAAGATCATCAACGCCCGGAAATCAAAGGGTTCATGATGCTTTTCAGTTCACGATCCGCACGAAATCAACTCTCCTCCAGATCCCCTCGATTCCCTTTTTCCTGATTTCAGGGGTCAAGGGTGGCGAGCGGCCCGGTCAAGGATACCATTCCGCCCTGTGGTTTGGTTTTTCATTGGATCGGATTGTTGGAGAAGACTCACGTGGGCAAATCGGTTGTACTGGCCTACAGCGGCGGACTGGATACGTCGGTATTGGTTGGATGGCTTCAGGACGAAGGTTACGACGTTCACTGTCTCTACGTTGATCTCGGTCAGCCCTGCGAAGACCGTGATGCTATCATGAAGAAGGCTCGCGATATCGGAGCGAAGTCTGCGGAACTTGTGGACGTTCGCGAAGAGTTGTGTCGCGACTTTGCGTTCCCCGTTCTGCAGTGGCAGGCACGGTATGAGAACATTTATCTCATGGGGACCAGCATCGCTCGCCCACTGATCGCCAAAGCCTGCCTGCAGCGTGGCCGTGAAGTCGGCGCGGAAGCTTTCGTTCATGGAGCGACCGGCAAGGGCAACGATCAGTGTCGATTCCAATTAGCCGCTGAAGCCCTGGAACCGGGCATTCGCATCATCGCCCCCTGGCGCATGCAGAAGTTCCGCGATCTGTTCCCTGGCCGAACAGAGATGCTGGAATACTGCGAGAAGAAGAACATCCCCGTGAAGGCGACGGCGAAGAAGCCCTACTCCAGCGACGAAAACTGTCTCCATATCAGCTACGAAGCCGGCGACCTTGAAGACCCTACTGTTGATGGCACCAGCGTCATTGACTTTGGCATGTCCGTTTCTCCGCAAGAAGCTCCCGATAAAGAAGAAACCGTCACGATTCAGTTTGAGTCTGGCGTGCCTGTGACCGTCAACGGTAAGAAGCGGAGCCCTGCAAAGCTGGTCGAGGAACTCAACCAGATTGGCGGCCGCAATGGCTGTGGCCGAATCGACATCGTCGAAAATCGCTTCGTCGGCATGAAGAGCCGTGGAGTGTACGAAGCCCCTGGCATGACGCTGCTGTATGCGGCTCATCAGGGTCTGGAGCAGATGACACTCGACCGCGACCTGACTCACCTGCGTGACTCACTCAGCGCTCAGGTGGCTGAGATGGTCTACTACGGATTCTGGTACTGTGCCAAGATGGATGCTTTGATGGCCTTCATCCGCGAAACTCAGAAGCCTGTTACCGGCGAAGTGAAGCTGACTCTCTATAAGGGCAACGTGCGAGTCAGCAGCCGGACATCTCCGTACAGCCTGTACAAAGCCGACATCGCCAGCATGGAACGTGGCGGTTCGTACGACCAGACTGACGCGGAAGGTTTCCTCCGCATCATGGGCCTGCCGGTACGAGTTCAGGGGTCTGTTCGCCCTCGCGAATATTGATCCATCCTGCAATTCAGTGTTGGACCGATTCAAAAAGCGAACAAACACGGCGGAGCAAAAGCTCTGCCGTGTTTTTTTGTTGGCTGAAGCGAGAAGCATCCTGTGATGCTTCTTCTGCTCGTCACCTGACTATCGCGAAGTGCAGTAACTCGTTACGCCCAAGAGTCGTTATGGCCAAAGGCAGATCGAAGAAACGTGCCCTCGGCAGGATCAGGCGAGATTGCGATTTCGTGTTTGGGATTGGCTGCGTTAATGTGATTGCCTCTAATGCGCGACATCCGTCAAATTGGGGAGGCAGGCATCTTGTCAACGAATAATCCGTACGCATTCAACCCACTCGACGTGCGTCCGGACGACCCGTCGGATCATCCGGATTTTGGACGTGTTCTGCGAGCACTGTCAGAAACGCGGCCGTGGGTGCGGATGCTTGGGATTTTGCTGATCATTGCTCCCGTACTGTTTTTTGCTGGAGGAGCCTGGATGTCACCTGGCGTTCTGCGGTTCAGCGGATTCCGAAGCAACGGCCTGTTACTCCTGCTGACGCTTGGCAATTGGGGAATCTCCATCGTGGGATATTTGATGATTGGCTTTCAATTGTTGGGCTATGCATCGCTGATTCGCAAGGCCGAAGTCAGTCTGAGTATGAATGCTGTGGCCGCCGCGGTCGAAAAACAACACACACTGTGGAAATACGCGGCATTGTTTGTGATCGTGACAATGTTGTTGTCCGGTGTGCCTATGCTGATCGTGATCCTGCAACTGCTGCTGCCATAAATCTCAGTCGCCATGGCATGCGGAATCGCGAGCGCACTCTCCTGGCCGAGGAGCTGCCGCTGAAGGTCGGTAAGCATCGAACGACTGATTGCTCAAATGGCCGCCAGAGTCAACGTCGGCTGGGGACTTCGATTCCCTGTCGAATCATTTCGGCCAATTCTTTCGTCGATAGTTTTCCGGCCGCGTCAGCCCCGGAGAGAACTCCGTCAACCAGATCCCGCTTCTCATCATGCATCTGCAGGATCTGTTCTTCAATCGTTCCGCGAGCAATGATGCGGTAAACCATCACGGGTTTTGTCTGCCCAATACGGTGGGCTCGGTCCGTCGCCTGATCTTCAACGGCAGGATTCCACCATGGATCCATATGAATCACGTAATCGGCCGCCGTGAGGTTCAGTCCGGTCCCGCCGGCTTTCAGTGAGATCAAAAAGACATCGCTCTCGCCGCGCTGAAACGCTTCCACTCGTTCCTGTCGCTGAACAGGCGTAGTTTGGCCGTCAAGATATTGATAGCTGAAGCCGGCTTTCTCCAATGCGGCTCGAATCAATGCCAGGTGAGTTGTGAATTGGCTGAAGATCAGCGGACGAT
>CAIJTV010001010.1:0-1929 GCA_903823635.1 uncultured Planctomycetaceae bacterium | reverse complement strand
CAACATATGGCTCTTAGCTCAGGATCTGCTCGACGACACGACACGGCTCAACACCTGTGATGCGTTGGTCGAGCCCCTGAAATGGAAATGATAGCTGTTTGTGGTTGAAGCCCAGCAGATGCAGAATTGTAGCGTGTAGATCACGCACATGAACTCGATCAACGACCGCGTTGAATCCAAACTCATCGCTTTCGCCGAGCGTCACGCCGCCTTTGATTCCACCGCCAGCCATCCACATTGTGAATGCATTCGGGTGATGATCTCGACCGTCGTTTCCTCCCTGGACCATCGGAGTCCGACCGAACTCGCCGCCCCAAATCACCAGCGTATCATCCAGCATTCCCTGCTGCTTCAGGTCCTGAATCAACGCCGCACAGGGCTGGTCTGTGTCTTTGCAATTCTTCTTCAGATCAGCGACCAGATTTCCATGCTGATCCCACGCCTCATGAAAAATCTCCACGAAACGCACGCCACGCTGGACCAATCGACGCGCTAACAGGCAGGTGTTCGCAAAGGAGGGTTCACCGGGTTTCGCGCCGTACATGTCGAGCACATGCTGCGGTTCTTTGCTGAGGTCCATCACATCCGGAGCTGTGGACTGCATTCGATACGCCATTTCAAACGAATGGATTCGAGTGGCAATTTCCGGATCGCCAACTATATCCAGCCGACTTTGATTCAATTGATTAATCACATCCAGAGATTCACGCTGCAGCCTGCGGTCAACTCCGACGGGGTTGGAGAGGTAAAGCACCGGATCACCGGTCGTGCGGAATTCAACTCCCGCATGAACCGTCGGCAGAAAACCACTCCCCCAGTTGGCACTGCCACCGCTGGGGCCTTTTTTGCCAGTGCTGAAGACAACAAAGCCGGGAAGATCCTGAGCTTCACTGCCCAGACCGTAGAGCGACCATGATCCCAGGCTGGGCTTTCCGAACTGCAAACTTCCGGTACTCATTTGAATCTGAGCCGGAGCATGATTGAAGCCGTCCGTCGCCATCGATTTAACGATCGAAATATCGTCGACAACCTTCGCCAGATGCGGGAGCAGTTCTGATAACTCGGCCCCGCACTGACCATGACGGGAGAACTTAAACTTCGGTCCCAGCAGAGTGGAATTCGGATTAATAAAGGCTGCTCGATACCCCTGCAGCAGTTCGGCCGGAGGCAAAGTGCCGTTGTATTTTGTCAGCTGAGGCTTGTTATCGAACAACTCCAGATGACTGGGCGCCCCCGCCATAAACAGAAAGATGACGTTCTTTGCCTTGCCCGGAAAATGTGACGGCTTCGGTCCGGCCGCATCAGCTGCTTTCGCTGAACTATCCGCAAGCAACTGCGCCGCCGCCACAGCTCCCAGTCCAACACCACAATCCTTCAGGAACCAACGTCGCGCAATGTTATTCTGCGGAGACACTGCATTGAAGTCCGGCATACGTCATACCTCACATCTGCGACTCACCAGCTCCCGCTTGTTTCCCGGAGATTACGTTTCCCGGAGATTACACTGTGCAGAATAGTTTGGAGGTCTGCCCGAAACAAACAACCACTGTTCAGTGATGAATGCTCTGCTGAACGTACTCCGAAAAATGCTGTTTTCGTCGTCCAGGGGGCGATGCTGGAACTCGCTTCACTCAGTCCGGTGGACAATCAGCCAAACATGGCTGTCAGCGCGCTAAGCACTCGCTCGCATCGAACCGGGCTGTGCTCCGGAACGCATATCGTCGAGGCGTTCAACGACGCACTGCAATGCAGTGGCGATCATCTGCTGCTGATGCACAACCTGCTCAAGCACATTGCAGATTTCATCGAGCCGCGTTTCCTGAGATGACAGGCGATTCAGAACCTGCATGTAAGAATCTGACGGCGGAGCGGCTTCCGGAACGGCTTTCGTTGCGGCGTAGTCGGCGAAACGAATCGTTTGAGCGAACT
>CAIJTV010001009.1:0-3266 GCA_903823635.1 uncultured Planctomycetaceae bacterium | reverse complement strand
CTGGAAAACGAAAGCGGGCAAACTTGCTTTGGCTTTTGCCCTGGCGTCCGGATACGCGGAATCGGGAAGCGCTCTGATCGGAAATTCGGTGTTCGCACAGGAAGCGGTCACCAGTAAAGCCGCCACCGTGGAAGCCGCCGCAAAAGTTCTCGATCTGCGTACACTCGGCACACCGGAAGGCGCTGAACTTCAGGGCGAACAGCACGTTGGTGCGATGTCTTACGGCACGTCGGCTGATCCAACGGTCGCCTACAAGTTCCAGAAACAACAGCTCACAAAGCTTGGCTGGAAGGAACTTCCCGGAGCAATGACTGAGGCGGCCTACGCGAGCGGTATGTTCAGCAAGGAAGGATACTCGCTGTCCGTTTCGACTTCAGCATCGGGCCAACCAGAAAAAGAACGTGCCACGTTCGTCTACATCATGAATTTTGGCAACGTAGCAGTGAAGTCACTCCCTGTGATCAAAGGGGCGACAACGACGTTCTTGAATGAAGCGACTGGGATCTACTCGGTGGATCTCAAGGTACAGGACGCCGCCGATAAGACTCTGAAACTGCTGCTCGATGCTGGTTGGCAGCCCTATGGTTATAACGATGTGTCGGACGAGCTGAAGCAGTTTCAAGTCAAGAGAAATGCTATTCAGATTGGTGTGATGGTTAACTTAGCACCGGCTCAGGGAAACAAAACGGCGGTCATGTATAGCACGTCACTGCTGGCCGTAGACATCCCCGCTCCGGGTAACGCCGAGCAACTCAATTTTACAGGTCAGCAAAAGACGCTGCGGTTTGAATCGCCCGAGGACTTTGCTGCCGTTGTTGGCTTCTACGAAAAGACGTTGCCTGCTCAGGGCTGGAAGCCGTCCGGGGAAGAAATGGCTCTCGGTGAAGACGACTTCGGCCGCCCCGTGGGAACTCGCGTGTTTACCAACACCGCCGGCGACGTCATTGATGTGACGCTTGAGAAGTCGGAAGACAAGACTTCTGCCGTCGTGAAGCATCTTTCCAGGCAGGAAATTGAGGCCGCCAGGAAGAAACTGGCTGAAGACCAGAAAAAATTATTGGCAGAGAACGCGGCTGCGAAAGACGAAGAAATGAAGGAGTCGGATGACTCTGAGCCGGACGCTGCTGCTCTGGCCAACGCTCTGATCGCAGAAGCTCTGGGTGGCAAAGGAAAGAAGAACAGCGGCAAGAAGAAGCCCGGCGCAAAAGCGAGCGACGCGGTGCAGATCAAAGTCCCGGAGGGCACGAAGGTCAACAGAACAAGTGATAATGTCTTGCAGATCAAAGTCGGTGCAGGCAAAGGTCTGAAGACGGCCGAGTTTATTCAGGGACACATGGCCGCTGATGGCTGGGAAGTTGAAGGCGATGATCTTGAAAAAGACTCAGGCAATCTGGATTTCAAGAAGGACAACCAGTCGATCACACTGACCTACGTCGACACAGGATTCACGGATGTCATGATGATGCTGATTGGAATCGGAACGCCGCTGGATTCCTCGGAGGCCGAAGCTCCGGCTAAAGCAAATGACGGTAAGACTCCGGCAAAGAAATCGGGTGACAAACCGAAGCGTTCGACCGAAGAATCTGATGAAGAGGACATGGAAGAGGAGATGGAAAAGGAAGACGACGAAGATTCAGAGAAGGTCGAAGAACCGGAACGAGTCGAACGTCCAAAACAGGGTATCTCAAAGATGCCAAAGTTACCCAACATCGGGTCAGCTCGCATGGGTGAAAAGTCTTATGAACTGAATCAGGTGATCGCCTACGAACACATTTCTCAGGGCGAATGGCGAACAAAGATTGTCGCCTCTGCAAAGCCCGTGAAGCAGGACAAGCTAATCGCTCTGCTGAACAAGACCGGCAACGATGAAGACATGGAGTTTCCTGAACCGAACATTCGAGTGGAGATTGGAGCCGATGGCGAGGTCGCGGGCATCAGTTATCAACTGGATGGCGTCAGCGGCGGCGGAAACTCCGGCACCATCGGGGCCGTGCTGGTCGAGGACAATCGGGCTCGAGGAACTCTGGAGCTGGAGGAAGAAGGCGAATTCTTCGAACGAACCTATACGTGGAAGATCAGCTTCGACACGGACGTGTTGACGAAAACATCAAAGACCGCCAAGGTGGCTCAGAATCTCCCAAAGCTGGAGAACGGCGGTGAACTCACTTTGGGCAAAGGCCAGTGGAAGCTGGCTCATGTAGTTGCTTATGAAGCGAAGATGTTTGACGAAGTGGTAACCAAGGTCTTTATCAGCCAGAAGCCCATCAACATGGCCAAACTAAAAGCGTCATTGGCAAAAGATGGTACCGACGATGGCGTTTTTGAGACACAGCCGCAGGTGGTTGTGCAGATTGACGACAACGATTCTGTGAAGCAGGCCGCAATCTGGGCGGATAACGCGTCGATCTCTTCCAATGCCGATCTTGAAGGCGACGCAACTGTGGCCGACGGTCGTGTTCGTGGGTCTGCCAAGCTTTCCGAGCCCGGTGAGTTCTTTGGCAAGAAGTATGACTTCCATGTAAGCTTCGACGTCGAAGTCATGCCACTACCAGCGGACCAACGTTAAGTCGTCAAGGTGTTAACCGTCCTTTGTTTTCCTTGTTCAGGAATTGGTTCGAAATAAGATCGGTATGTGGTGTGCCTGCGTTCGCTAGCGCGCGCTTGTCACACCCTACAAGTTTCGTTGTTTTCTCGTAGGGTGTGACAAGTGAGCCTTAGCGAACGCAGGCTCACCGATTGAGTCTCCACTTGATGCAAGCCGGAAGTTAGTCCGGGACTGTTCCGTAGCGGCAATTGACACGCGACCGCTTGACCAAACTTAGTCGCCTGCGGCTTGCTGTTAAGCTTTTCACTTTTGGCGTGCCCCTGTGGCTCGTTGCTGCTTCTCCAGCCAGGAGAACGCCGACTCGGGAATGCTCTCATGTCCGCCTTCGAAAATCGTCACAATACTGCTGCGTGACTTTCGCTGCAGATGAATAAGACGGCCGAGAATGGGGTCCTCCACAGTGTCTGACGGCTGTGGATGCAGAAGCTTACGATCCTTGACCAGCGACTGAATGTCGGCCTCGGAGATCGTGGCTGAACCATGAGCTTTGGCAATCTCATTGAAAGCAATCAACGAATGCGACACCGGCACCGATCCCGCATGTCCGTCCTGCACTCCAGCCAGAATGCTGATCGGCAGGTCGCTGGTGCGAGACAGATTAAACACCGGTGAGCGATCTCGATAATCCGCATCGATCTCGGCCGATGTTCCCGGAGGACCG
>CAIJTV010001008.1:0-4675 GCA_903823635.1 uncultured Planctomycetaceae bacterium | reverse complement strand
GCCCGGCAGGCAGGATCTACCAGGAATTGCGACTACATCCAAGTGAATCGCTCGACGACTGCCTGGTTGTTCAGTGTCCTCGGCATGGTATACTATGCCATTGCTGCTTTCTTTGAATTCTGATCGCGTCGGAGATTCCGATGATTGCTCGTTATAGCTTGTGTTTTGCACTCTGGATTTCGCTGCTCAATAGCTCATTGGCTGCCGATCCGCCTGCGGAGATCCGCTTTAACTTTGGCGCTGAGCAAACAACTCCGCTGGAAGCGAGCGAGGGCGTGCATCGAGATGTCCCGGGGCCGCGACCGCCGGACTATCCGGATTTCGATTCCGGAAATACAGCCGTAAAGCTGGACGGAAAAGGAGCCCACCTGTCGGTCGCTGACAGCGGACCGCAGAGCGCCTTCGACTTCGCATCGGGAGATGCCATTACCCTGGAAGCCTGGGTGCAGGTCGACGACATTCGCAGCGGTGAAAATCTCTATGTGATCTGCAAAGGACGAACGGGTGCACCGGGCTTCTCCGCGGAGAACCAGAACTGGGCTCTGCGAATTGCCGAGCGAGAGGGGAAAGCCGGACTTGGCTTCCTGTTTGCCTCATCTCCGGAAACCAGCAGCGCGAAAGGCGGATCCCCCTGGCATCGCTGGACGTCCGACTCGGGATTCAAGCCCGGTCGCAACTGGCATCACATTGCAATCACTTACAAGTTCGGCGATGCAACCAGCTTGCGTGGCTGGATCGATGGAAAACTTCAGGCCGGAAAATGGGACATGGGCGGCGCAACGAATGATGCTCCGGCGGTCGACGATGATGCGGTCTGGATTGGTTCGGCCCAGAGCGGAGCAGCTTCCAGCAGCTTTCGAGGCTCCCTGGATTCCATCGCGATTCATCGCCAGATTCTTGACGATGCCACTTTGAAAAGCCGCTTCAACTTTACGGGTAAAGAAATCGTCGACCGACCTCTGGCAGAAGTCATGCCGGACATGGGACCACTGGAACCGGGAGTCGTCAGTGCAGCGCTGCTCGAGGGCATGCCTGTTCACAATCGCTGGCTGAACGAGGGAGAAAATCTGCCGGTGGAAATTCTGGGGTGGCAACCGGAATCTTTCATGCTCGACAGACTTCCGCTGCGTCATGACGCGTGGGGCATTCGAGACAGCTGGAGGGCTCCGGTTCTGCTGCGAATAGCGGCTGATGTAAAGCTGTCGCCCGGTCAGCATCGATTTCTGATGCGCGTGCGTGGTTTGAGTCGTCTCTGGGTCGACGGCAAAGTCATCGCGCGGGCAGAACCGTCGAAGGGTTCGCCGAGCGGTGAAGAGCCGATGACTCCCGTGGCAGAACCGCCTGTTCCGGGGGCTCGTGTCGCCGAACATCGTCAGCAGGAAGTTTTTGGCGATGCAGTTGTTGGGGAATCTGGTGTGTGTCGAGTCATTCTCGAGACGCTGGTCGGTGGTAAGGACTTTCGAACAGATCCGGGAGAACTCTGCGTCGCCATGAAGAAACATGATGGCAGCGCGTTCCTGATTCTTCCTCAGACAGACCCAGAGAATCATCCGCTCCTGCTGACGGATGCCAGCGTCGATGCTCTGCTCAAGCGAACCGAGCTGGCGTTGTCACAACTTGACAACACGAATCGCCGAACGGCAGCGGCCAGTCAGGATGGCTTCTGGAAGTCTCGTCACGACGCGGCTCGTGAATGGGCAAAGAATAATCCACCGCCGCAGGTTCCTGTATTGGCCGGCGCGGATGTGACTACTGCAACAACCGCAAATCCCATCGATGCCTTTCTGGCTGACAAGGTACAGAGGGCGTTGGCCGAGTCCGCGAGGAATCCCGTCGAAGAGGCTCGTGAGTTCCACAAGACCGTGCTGCCGATTCTGAAAGAACAATGCTCACGCTGTCATGGCGACAAAGCGAATGGTGGATTGCGATTGGATTCCCGCGACGCTGCTCTGAAAACCGGAGACTCGGGTGTCGCCGCGATTGTCCCCGGAGATCTTTCCGCCGGCGAATTGATCCGTCGGATCCGTGCGACGGACCCGGATGAACGCATGCCGCCCGGCGGTGCTGCTTTGGCTGAAGATCAAATCAAAACTCTGGAGTCGTGGATTACTTCCGGAGCCGTCTGGCCCGCTCCTCCAGTAACGCCAGACGATGTCGCTCCGGCTCCGATGATCACAGATGCGGAGTTCCTCCGCCGCGCCTTTCTCGATACGGTCGGTGTTCCTCCCTCCGAACAGGAAGCCCGCGAGTATTTGCATGATCAGTCACCCGACAAGCGAATCAAACTCGTCGATCGATTATTGGCCGATGAACGCTGCGCCGACAACTGGGTAAGCTATTGGCAGGATGTGCTGGCGGAGAATCCAACGCTGGTGAACTCCAGTCTTAACACGACCGGCCCCTTCCGCTGGTTCCTTTACGATTCGTTGCGCGACAACAAGTCGTTTGACCGCATGGTCACCGAATTAGTGCAACTTCGCGGCAGTGCGCATGAAGGTGGCAGTGCGGGCTTTGGCATTGCGGGCGACAATGATGCTCCGTACGCGGCCAAAGGTCAGATCGTCGCGAACGCTTTTCTTGGCATCGAACTGCAATGCGCGCGATGTCACGATTCACCGTATCACAGCACGAAGCAGAGTGACTTGTATTCTCTTGCCGCGATGTTTGAGCAGAAGGCGGTGAGCGTTCCCAAAACCAGTCGCGTGCCGGTCGCGTTTTTCGAGCAGAAAACTCGCGAATCTCTGATTAAAGTCAGTCTCAATCCGAATGCAACACTCGAACCAAAATGGCCGTTCGCAGAAACGTGTGGAAGCGTCGATGATGAGACGCTAAACGCCCTGCTGCAGTCTCCGAAGAACTCGCGTGAACGTCTGGCGGCGTTGATTACTTCGCCGCAGAATACTCGATTCGCCCCAGTCGTTGTGAATCGTTTGTGGCGTCGTTTGATCGGCGCTGGATTTGTCGAGCCGGCCAGTGACTGGGAAGGGCACCCGGCCAGTCATCCGGAGTTATTGCAGTGGCTGGCTCATGAATTTGTGAGTCACGACTACGACCAGAAACATCTTATTCGTCTGATCATGACTTCGCAGCTGTATCAGCGGGCGGCGACTGGAAAGAACCTGCCGGCCTCTCCCGAGTTGCGATTCTTCACGGCTCCGGATCGACGACGTCTGACCGCGGAGCAGATTGTGGATTCGCTGCATGCCGCGGGCGGACAGACTATGGATGTCGAAGAATTTACGTTCGACCCGGATGCGCGTCGACCGGCCAGCAACCGCTTGACTCTGGGTGTTCCCGATCGAGCCTGGATGTTCGCCAGTCTGGCCAATGAACGTGACCGTCCTACGCTGGGTCTGCCGAAAGCGCGAGCGATCGCGGATATTCTGGAGGCGTTCGGCTGGAGCGGTTCTCGGCAGAGTCCTCGCACGGATCGTGAAACATCCTCCAATGTGTTGCAGCCGGGTGTTCTCGCCAACAGCACCGCGTCCGTTTTGCTGACGCGAGCAGTGAAAGACAGTGGCCTGGCTCTTCTGGCCATTGAGGCGAAATCGCCCGAAGAACTGGTTGATAGTCTCTTCCTGAGATATCTCAGTCGCTACCCCGCGCCGTCCGAACGAACAGCGTTGGTACAGGCTCTATCGATTGGTTTTGACTCGCGTCTTCTGGCAACGAGTGCGGCACCTCCGACATCCGTGCCCGAGACGCTTCCGAAAGTCACATGGTCAAACCATCTGAGGACCGAAGCCAACCACGTTGCCCTCGAAATGGAACGCCGCGCCCGCGATGGCCAACCGGCCGATCCTCGCTTGAGTTCTGAATGGCGTGAAGTCTACGAAGACACCGTCTGGAGCATTATTAACATTCGTGAATTCGTTTGGATGCCTTGAGAGGACGCGTCTGAAGCATACGTGCCGACAATCTCCAGACGTCACTCAAAATCATTTCACAGGCACAGCTTTTCCCCAGGCCGCGTCACCACCGACGACTGGTAACATCAGCGATGTTGCGTCCAGATCGACTGTCAATTCTGTTCCAGGATCTGGCCACAGCGTAAAGTCTCGATCGCTGGAGAAGATCATCAAGCCGATCTGCTCGCCCGCCTGAACCACCTGATCATCAGGTTGCAGTGTGAAGTTCAGATCATAGAACTGACAAGGAACCAATGCTTGGCTTTTCTCCAGGGAGCCATGATTCTGGGGATCCGCCCAGCCGCGAGTAATCACGTCGTCAGTGATTCGCTCACTGTTTGTCCACGGCAAAGACACCAGCCAGACCGAGAGATTGGCGGCCGGTTTGTTGCTGGAGACTCGAATCTTGATGCTGGCCGTTCCCGATAAATGGACGGGCTCCGTTAGCTTTGGCGTCGCAAACAACAGACGATGATTTGTCCATTCCGCCTTGGCCAACGATGCACCGCTGAACGAAAAATTGTCGGTCAGCGTTTGAGTCCCCTGGTCCGGCGTCGCTGTTGGCAACAGTTGTCCAGTCTGGGCACCTTGCCCGCTGAGATGCAAAGTCACAGGCTTTGCTTCCGGATGAGGATAATCCGCATACGATGTTGGCTGTTCCCGTGCGTCGGCTTCTCGCACGATCCACGACTTGGGATCCTTCTCCACGCCATTGTCGACGCCGTACAGATAGCGAGTGAACCAACGATTCATCTGTTTTATCGGCG
>CAIJTV010001007.1:0-2846 GCA_903823635.1 uncultured Planctomycetaceae bacterium | reverse complement strand
GGAAAATCGTCCTTGCCCTCAATGACCCGCCGCAGCTTCACAACATGGTCTGGATCTGTCATCAGATAAGTGGCAACCGGCACGCCCTCTTCGTTCATCAGTACAGCGCGATTGGAATGAGCGACCTCAAAGCCGGGCTTGCGAGCTTCACCGAGATTTGGTTTCACGTACTGAGTAAACCCGGTTCGGATCAATTCGTGAATGGTGTTCTCGTCCCCTGTCAGAAACTTCCACCGAGCATGATCCGCGCGAAACGTTTCAGCGTAGGCTTTCAACACTTCAGCCGTGTCATAACTGGAGTCGACCGAAAACGTCACGAACTGAAAATCCGGATTGGATTCCGCCACCCGTCGATGCAGGTCGGATACATTACGAGTAATCATCGGGCAGGTTTCAATGCAACGCGTGAAGACGAAACTAGCTAGCCAACGCTTGCCCAGCAGACTTTCGCGGCTCACCGCGCCACCCATGCATTCGGGGAACTCAAACTCAGGCAATTCTCGTCGCGGAAAATTGATCACAACCGATGCCGTAGACGCTTCTGCGGGTGCGGCTCCGTCGGCGGAGGCGGAAGGTTGCGAGTCGCTGGCTGGGTTAGTCTTGTCGTCAGACTTCTGCAGGACGAGTTTCCAAGTTGCCGCGAGGACCAACAGCCACAAAACACTTCCCAAAAGAAAGCTGAATGTCGACATCCCGGAGCGACTGCGAAGATTTGCAATCGAAACGTTCGTCTGTGGAAGGTTTGAAGGGATAATCATGGCTTCAATCTTGTTCTGCGGGAAGATTTCCGTGAGCCGCTTTCGGCCAGTATGAGCGACTTCAAACCACAATAATTGCAGTCTTCGTGCAACGACGAAGACCCTGTGATACCGCAGATTATAGACGGATCTGGCTGCCGAGGGTCACGTCGCCGAGATTTTCCCGCTCTTTGCGTTGGCGACTCTCGTTTTACGCTTTTTGCACGCAAAGCACATCCAGGAACTCGAGTTTTTCCGTGGGGACGGGCTTCGCGAGAACATAGACCAAACCCACATTCGCTTCGATTATTGCCAAGAATGTGGCCAACCAGGAATCGCACTCCTTACGGGAAACATTCTTTGAGCGACACAAAGCGAGCCTGTGCTTCACACGAAATGTCGAGCCTTAAGTTGCGATCCCGCGGCGTCAGAATTGCGTGCTGCAGGGCAGAAGTCCGCCCTCCCCGCCCCTCAACCAATCGACCACAACCCTTGCGATGACCGAGCTAAGATCACGCGCTCACCCGCGATGGAAGGCAGAGATAACCAGACCCTTCAATGTTCCGGCTGATGACTAAGCACAAACTGCAGTTCGATATAGCGGCGAAAATCATCGCAGGTGCGAAAATCAAAATGTGACGCTGGGCGATGCTCCTTAAAAGCAATTGTTGAGGGCGTCAGCCACGCGGTCGCCGAGTGCTGAATCAGGTCTTCCACCAACAATCGAAAGTTGGCCGCCGATGATGGCGCGATGCGATCAGCGAGGTACTCGTAACTGACCTCGTCGCTGGCAATACAAATTGCGGGCTGCCCGTTTCGCAACACGATCCAGACTTCCGGTCGATGACGAGGACTCACCTTGATCGAACTGTTCCACGAACGATGCGAGCTTCCGGATGCCGCCAGCGGAAGCGATCGAAAGCCGGACGGAGCTGTCGATGGAACAACGCCAACGCTGATCACCGCCACATCCTGCCACGACCACGCTTGTGTCCGTCCTCGAGAGTCAATCGTTTCCAGAACATCATCGGTAACATTGACGCGATGCGGTCGCTGCACATGCAGCAAATCGGGGATTTCGCTGGCGGGGACAGCAATGGCCTTCAGCCCAGCTTCAGCGAGACGTTCAACAACTCCCTCGGCAATTTCTCGACTACAACAGCCGGGAATGATTCCGGGAAGCGAACGAGCCGTCTGGAGAGCAGTCAGACGATCCATCTCCGGAAGTTCCGTCAGGATTTCTTCCAGAGATTCCATATCGCCGGGCACACTAAACGCTGCAATCCTGTACTCAACGGCAATGGGAGTCACACCACTTGAAGCTGTTGGTTCTTCATCTAATGACATCGTATCACCTTATTTCTCTTTACCCAGCCGGTCACTTCAACAGCAGAACGGGACACTCGCATAAAACCGAAACTTTGTAACTCAGCGTTCCCCACGTTTCAGCAATGTGCTCGGGATCAATTCGGTGAGAACACATCACGATCAAATCGACTTTATGATTTGCAGCGAAAGACAGGATCTCCTTGAGTCTGTCCCCGACATGAACTTTAAATTCACACTCAACTAAAGCTTCCTGAAAACGACGAGCCAATTGCTCGAGATCAGATTCAGCACGCTGACAGACCTGAGCATAAAACTGACGCGTTTCCTCATCAGGCCCATCCGGCCCAGCCTCAATGGTTTGCACAATATGCAGCAAAGAGACAGAAGCCTTATTTTGCACAGCCA
Organism: uncultured Planctomycetaceae bacterium; assembly: GCA_903823635.1. GTDB lineage: Bacteria > Planctomycetota > Planctomycetia > Planctomycetales > Planctomycetaceae > SXXK01. The sequence continues at coordinate 375 of CAIJTV010001007.1, read as the reverse complement.
TCTCAAATGCAACATCCAAAGCCGCATGGCACCTTACGGCGGTTTCAAGGGGAACAAGGATGTGGCGAAAGCGAGGCTGCATAATGGTTGGTCAGAGCAACAGAGTGGGGTGAAACATTTGTTGAAGCCGCCTGAACGCACGCGGTTGAAGTCTGGCGATCATGAGCGAGTCTTCATCTCACGGCATCAATATGCGGTTAAGCAATCCCGGTGCCAATTCGATTCAGTCGGCAGCAGTGGGGGTTGTGCAGTATAGAACGTGCAGAATTGACGAATTCGGATGACGAGCCCCTGTGCAGAATCGCACGGTGGTTCCAGAGACGCACAGCGGAGTGCATCAACGAAAACAGGGTTCAGGCGGAAAGCCTGAACCCT
>CAIJTV010001006.1:0-4755 GCA_903823635.1 uncultured Planctomycetaceae bacterium | reverse complement strand
GGTCTGAAGGTTTATCGCAGAGAGTCGAGTTCCAGACACCTTTTTTAACGGTCGTCTGGTCAAATCGAGGAAGTCGACTGTGGCGTCGGGCTCAAATCGATGGGGCTGGTGATTCTTCTTCCGCGCCCCTCAATTGCACAAATCCATTTGCGGCGTTGACTGTGGCGTTAGGACGCTTCGGGAAGACAAAGAATCTCCGTCTTGCCACGGACGCGGCACGCACTGCAGGCTAGTGCAATGAAACAAACTCGCTGCTGTTGAGGTAGGCCCAGAGCATATCCTCGGTGGCAGTTTTCATGGCCTGCTCTGCTGGCAGAGATCTGGACAGTGCTCGATAGCGATTTCGGAATGCCTTTTCTTCATTTTCCGTGGCGCCACGATTCAGCGTCGCCATGGCCAGGCGTTCCGGAGCCTCTGATACGGTTCGATCCTGCAGCGATTTTGTGACTTCACCAGCCGCTAGAGGAATGGCCGACTCAATGTCTTCACCATTCATCATTAACATGGCCTGTGAGATATTGCCGTCGAAGGTCAGAAGTTCGTCATTTTCGTCAGTTCCATAAGATCGCACAAACTGCTCGACCCACTCTTTGCGATGCGTGGTTCCGACGGAGGAATCGATCGGCTGCTGCGAAACGGACCGAATCGCAATGCGAATCGAATCATAAACCTGCTCCGGCCCCATTTGCCGCGGATAGGCTCTTGAGAAGAGTGGTGTGCCACCTTCCTGTGGATCGTCGACAGCCAATGCGGCTTCTGACTGGACGCTCGAAAGTCGAAAGGCCTGAGACAGAGTCATCCAGCGCATCAGTCGTCGCATGTCATAACCTGACTGCACAAACGCCTTCGTCAGATGATCGAACAGCTCCGGATGACTGACCGGGTTGTGCGGGCCAAGATCATCCACGGGGGCTGTGAACCCATGACCGAAGAACTGAGCCCAGGTGCGGTTGACCATTGCACGGGCGACCTGGTGATTGCTGTCAGCGTTCAGTAGTCGCACCAATTCCGTGCGACGAGACGTCGTTCCGTCAGCCGGCAGGGCTTCGCCGGCAAATTGTGGTGGGACAGCCTTTTTACGGCCGAGTCGGTCGTCGTAAAATGTCATTCCTGATTCACCGGAATCGGCCAGGGTCCAGACCTGACGGGGCATCCCGGATTCGGCATTGGCTGTGACTGGAATTCGTTTTCGTTCGGCCTGTTTGAAGAACGCATTCAGACTCCAGAATTCCTGCTGGCTGCGTTCTTTGGCAAACGGATGGTCATGGCATTGCGTGCAATGAACCTGCTGACCAAGAAACAGACGAGCGGTCACAGCTGTTGCCGGTGTGGCCTGGTCATTCAGGTGAGCCAACAGGAAGTTCGTCGCACCGTTTTCATCGCTTCGACCTTCCGCAGCGATCAACTGGCCAACGGTCTCCATCCACGGTCGATTGTCTGTGAACTGTTCGAGCAGGAATGAGTAAAGTGATTGCTCGTCCACATCTCGCGGATTCGAACGACCGATCAAAAGATTGGTCCAGTTGACCGCAAGGTTCTCTGCCGTCAGTGAGTCGGCAAGGAGCGAGTCAACCAATTGATCTCGCTTTCGAGGCGAGCTGGTGGTCACATACTCAGAGGCCTGCTCAATTGTGGGGATTCGGCCTGTCAAAGTCAGATAAGCCCTGCGGACCCATTCGTGGTCACCGGCTTCTGCAGCTGGCTGGATCTTGTTGTCTTCCCATGCTGTGCGAATGAGCCGATCGATTTCTTCAACAACATCAGCATCACTCAGGTCAGCAGTAAATTGCTCTGAAGTCTGAACTGGCACGGAGGCTACTGCATTTGCATCGGGACGCTGCGGCTGGGTCTGGGCTATTCCATCAAGTTTCAGAGGTGGAACTGGTACTACGTCTTCGGGAAGCACTGAGTTATTAGACGTATTAGTGGTTTCGGAAACAGATGTCTGAGTTGATGTGTCGGTCCCATTTAACGCTACTGAAACTGGACCGGGTAATTGATTCTGTCGGATGACCAGCAGTAATATTGCCAAAGCCGAAACCATGAAACTGGCGGCGATGACAATTCGTCTTGACCCTCGAGCACGCAGCATCCCTGGGCTGAGTGGTGCGTGGGGGATTGCTTTCCGCACCGCTTCGATCAGTTCCAATTCCTCTGTTTCTGCAACAGATTCTCCAAGTTCATCGAATTGATGGCCGGGAGAGATACCGCCGCCCCATAGTAACTGACCATGCAACTGAATCATCTCGATAAACAAAGACTGGCAGTCCGCATCTGTCCGAAGCAGAAACTGCAGACGATCCAGCTGTTCATCTGTGAGAGCTTCCTCGCAATAAAGATTTGCGAGATTCAGAAGTTCGTCATGAATTGTCATTGTTGGGCTCCCCCGGTCGAAAGTCGACGGCGCACACATTCCAGAAGCACGCGTCGAACTCGCCCCAGAGATTGATAAACGGAATTTGCCGGCCGTCCCATTTGGTGGGCAACTTCCTCACCGGTCACGCCAGCCAGATATCGTCGTTGCAATAGTTCCTGATCGGAAGACCGGAGCTTGCTGATACAGGCCGTCAGGGCATCGCGTCGTTGCTCCTGATCGACCGGCTGTTCCTCGATCTTTCGAGCCAGCAGATCCACAACATCCTCTCCCATCAACTGCAACCGATGATGCCGGCTGCGGCGAAAACGGAATACTTCCAGTCTTGCTATCGCCTTACACCAGGCTGTGAAATTCGTCCCCGGCTCGAACTGTTTCCATTTGCTAAGGATCACCACATTCGTTTCCTGAAGCACTTCTTCGGCATCAGCGGCCGTCCTGACCAAAGGCAGAATGAACAGATAGATCGATCTCTGAGTCTGCGTAAACAGCCGAACGAAATCTTCACCTGGGCCTGACTGAGAGTCAGGTTCCGGCGATCCTTCAGATTTATCGGCAACCATTGCCATCGCTCTGCTCACTGAAAACCACTGGCTCCAGACATAACGGAAGCCCGGTCCTATAGGGGAAACCGGGCTTCCGGACTTTCTCTCTACTCATCTCTTCCGAATGGCCGTATCAGCCAATCAGTTCCTGAATCGGAGTTCCGCCGTTGGCCAGTTTCATTGGGCGACCACGCTTTGAAGTGTGGACCGTGCTGACAGGAATCCCCATCGCCATTGCCACGGTGGCCCAGATGTCGCCTGGCAGATAAGCCTTGCTGCCATCCGCAATCTGAACGCCGTCCTTATCGGTTGCTCCAACAGCCTGACCATTCTTCAGCCCGCCGCCACCCATCATGACGCTCCATGAAGCCGCCCAGTGATCGCGACCGACGTCCTGATTGATGCGAGGAGTACGACCGAATTCGCCCATCCATACGAGGACTGTATTTTCCAGCATACCACGACGCTTCAGGTCAGCAGTGATGGCGGAGATACCCTTGTCAAGCTGTGGCAGGCGCTGATTCTTCAGTGTATCGAATACACCAGCGTGCAGGTCCCAACCGCCCATGTTGACTTCCACGAATGGAACGCCAACCTGAACCAGACGACGGGCCATCAACAGACCCTGTCCGAAACCGTTGGTTCCGTAGGCGTCTTTGGTTGCCTGAGATTCTGCTTCAAGACCGAGACCAGCATCAGCCTTAGCGACGTCAAACGCCGCCATCTGACGAGAAGTCATTAGATTCTTCGCGTTCAGGTAGACGTCCTGATGAGCCTTTGGCAGTTCGCCGCGGCCAGACTTGATGAAGCCGGATTCAATTTCGTCCAGCATCGTCAGGCGAGCACCCAATCGGGCCTTGCCTTCTTCCGTTGGAGCATTTCGAATACGCCCTGTGTTGTCCACAACGAATGGGGCGTGAGTCATGCCAAGGAACCCGGCCTGACCAGCACCACCGTCAACTGACACGAATGCCGGAATTTCAAGAGCCTTGCGATTCTTGCCAATTTCGTAGCTGACGACCGAACCAAACGTCGGGTGAACCACCGTTGGATTAGGCACGTAAGAAGTCTGCATGTAATAGCGACCACGGCCGTGGTCCGCTTCACGAGTGCTCATCGAGCGCACCAGTGAGAGATCTCCGAACATCTTGGCCGTTTCCGGCATGTGCTCGCTGATCTGAACTCCCGGTGCTGCCGTATCAATCGGCTTGAATTCACCACCGTTCTTGGAACCTGGCTTCAGGTCCCAAATGTCGATTGTTGGAGGACCGCCACCCATCCACATCAGGATGCAAGCCTTCTGCTTTGACTTCACAACATCCGCATTCGCCTGCAGGTGCGACAGGAAATTCATCGCTGGGACAGTCGCTGCAGCGGTCGCCATGTGCTGCATGAAGTGTCGGCGATTCATTCCGTAGTTATTCCAGAGTGACATTAAAACTCTCCCAAGTGATGGTCAGTGGCCCGACACGATGCCGAACCTGCAGGATAGGATCAAACGTTTGAAGGGGATCAGTGAATAAACACAAACTCGTTGGAATTCAACAGGGCCCAGAACAGGTCCTGATATCCCATGAGTCTTTGATTTCCGTAACTCTTGAGCATCTTCTGGACCTTACCAATTTCAGTCTTGGTAGGATTTCGGCTGAGTGCCGCAAGATACAGCTCCTGAATCTTCTGAGCTTCGTTCCCTGGTGAACTCATTGATTCAAACAGGAAACTACCTCGCTCAACACTGCATGCCTTATCCATCAGCTCGCTGTTCATCATCATGAGAGCCTGAGGAATCGTGCCGTTAAACGTTGTTGACTCGTCATTCTCATCATTCTCGAATGC
>CAIJTV010001005.1:0-10663 GCA_903823635.1 uncultured Planctomycetaceae bacterium | reverse complement strand
TCAAAGGCAACGCTCCCGAGCAGTTGGAGCTGTATTTGAAGCGACATCCGGAAACGATCGTGGCGCTGGCCTACTTTGATATGGATCTTTATCAGCCTACCGTGGACTGCTTGAAGTTGCTGAGCGGCCGCCTGACCAAAGGCACAGTGGTCGGCTTTGATGAACTGAATCATGCTGCGTTTCCGGGTGAGACAACCGCTGTGCGTGAGGTTCTGGGATTGTCTTCAATCCGCCTGAAACGCAGCCCGTGGAGTGGCGATGAATCCTACTTTGTCGTCGAGTAACACGCTTCACATGAGCACGCAGACATCCAACACCTCGATCTCCACCGGCTCCGAATTGCCCGACTATCACGAGATTCGGACGTGTACTGAATCCTACTATGCGCGACTTGGTGATTCCGCGCTGGGCATGGGCTGGCCCAATATTCCGGATGCCGTGCGGCGCTACGAAGTGATGCTGGACGTGATTCCCAACCGCCACGCGCTGACGCAGTCAGTTCGTGTACTTGATCTCGGCTGTGGCTGCGGACATCTGTACGAGCATCTGCAGAAGCAATCTGCCACATCGATTGAATACACAGGGATCGATCTGTCAGAACAATTTATTCAGCGTTGCGTGGAAAAGTATCCTCAGGCCGACTTCCGGCAGATGGACATTCTGCAAACGCCAGAGCTGCTGGAGTCGTTCGACTACATCATCATTAATGGCATCTTTACGTCTCGCTGCTCCATGAGTTTTGAGCAGATGTGGAGCTTCGTGCAGGCTATGCTGAAACTAGCCTTCAGTCGAGCTCGCCACGGTTTGGTGTTCAACGCGATGTCCAAACAGGTGGATTGGGAACGAGAAGACTTGTTCCATTTGCCGTTGGACACGTTCGCCAGTTTTTGCTGCCACAATCTCAGCCGCCACTTCGTAATTCGCAACGACTACGGTCTGTACGAGTTTGCCGCGTATGTCTATCAGCAGCCTCGAGCCTAACGAACCACGACGCCGCCATTAACGGCGACGCGTGTGACGGATTCACTTCAAAAGAAGAGGACGTGGAGTGAAGTGCTCCAAGTCCTGTCTTTTTCCGGGTTTTGTGATGTTGTCGAATTTCGAAAACAAATGCACCCGGTAGAGTTCGAAGGACGTTTTGCTTGCTGCGAGAGTATCGCCCGGACCTGGAGTATGAAGGCGGCTTTGGCTGTTGTTATGAGCCTCATTTGAGGCTACCATGACGGTCCCTCCTGCCCCACCAGCCTCCCAAAGCACCAATACCGGGGATTGTTATGAAGCGTCATCACCCGTGTGGATCGACGGAACACGGACTCAGCCGTCGCGCGTTTTTGAACCGAACGGCGCTGGGGTCTGTTGGCCTGGCCGCTGGCCTTGGCGACATCATTACATCAAGGACGGCGATCGCTGAACAAGTTCAGGCGAAGAGTAAACGCGTTCTCAACATCTTTCTGCATGGCGGTGTCAGCCAATTGGAAACGTGGGATCCCAAACCGAACACAGACACTGGCGGTCCGTTTCGGGCCATTCCAACTTCGGTGCCCGGAATGCATATTTGCGAACTTCTGCCGCACACGGCGAAGCAGATGCATCGCCTGTCGATCGTGCGCAGCCTTGATACAAACAACGGTGATCATGCCCGCGGTGTCACGGAGATGACAACCGGGCACGGGCGGATGCCGGGCGTTGATTTTCCTCACCTCGGCGCAGTCACCGCTCGATCCCTGATGCCAGAGACATTTGTGCTGCCGGGGCATGTCCTGATTCGCAGCTCTCCCGGCGGAAGAAATGTGGAGTCGGAATTTCACTCAGCCGCGTACCTCGGGCCACGTTTCGCCAGCATGGCACTGTATGATGGCAATCCTCCCAAGTTTGACGATCGCCCCGGCGATATCACGGACGAAGCCGACGTGCGGCGAAATGCCATTCGCGAACGGGCCAACGAAAGGTTTTTACGACGACGACGCACGGCAGAAACCGAGGCCTACAACTTTTCCTATACTCAGGCGCGCGAGTTACTGGCTAACCGGCATGTTTTTGAAATCAGCCGAGAGTCCGCAAGCGATCAGGAGCGATACGGCACCAGCCAGTTTGGGAAGCACTGTCTGCTCGCCAGGAGACTGCTGGAGAACGGAGTTCCCTACGTTCAGGTGAACCATGCCGACTATGACACGCATCATGAGAACTTCGACTTTCACATTGAGCAGCTCGGTGAATTTGATCAGCCATTCGCAACACTCGTCGCCGATCTGGCAGATCGCGGATTGCTGGCCGACACTCTCATCTGCGTGATGAGCGAGTTTGGGCGCACTCCAAAAATCAACAAGACGTATGGACGTGATCACTGGGGAACAGCCTGGAGCGTTGTGCTGGGCGGTTCATCCATCCAGCCGGGTGCGGTGATTGGCAAGACGAACGCGAACGGAACAGCGGTGACTGATCGTGCGGTCGATCATGGTCACATCTTTCACACGATTCTTCAGGCTGTCGGTGTTGATTCGATGGGTGAGTTCGAGATTGCCGGACGAACATTTCCGGTTGCTGATCCCTCCCGGGGAGCCATTGCGGAGTTGTTGACATGACTGCGAACGCCTCCGTCGATCCTCAACAGACAAAGCTGCTGCAGGAGTATAAGCTCGATCGCCCTCTGACTGCGTGCCACTGGGATCCCCAGTCACGTTTCATCTTCTGCGGCGCTGAAGACTTTCTGATTCATCGCATCGATCCGGCCAGTGGCCAGAAGATCTCGTTGGCCGCGCACGACAGTTGGATTCGTGCCTTTGGATCATCTCTCGATGGAGAGACGCTCTATAGCGGAGGATACGACGGTCGGCTGATCTACTGGCCAGCTTCTGCTGAGAAGCCGGAACCATCGCGAATTCTTGAAGCGCATCAGGGCTGGGTTCGCGCCATCGCTGTGAGTCCTGATGGGAAGCATGTCGCAACGTGCGGCAATGATCGATTGGTCAAGGTCTGGGATGCGGCCACTGGAACGCTCGTCCGTGAGTTTTCCGGGCACGCAAATCACGTCTACAACCTGATCTATTCTCAGGATTCCCGCCAGTTGTTTTCATGTGACCTCAAGGGCGTCGTAAACGCCTGGGCACCTGATGCGGACAAGCCTCGGGCTCTCGTGACTGTCGAGCAACTGCATGGATACGACACGACGTTTCGAGCGGACATCGGAGGAGCTCGCAGCATTGCACTGCGAGGCGATGGCGGTCAGATTGCTCTGGGGGGAATTACGAAAGTCTCGAATGCGTTCGCTGGCGTGGGGGAAATCATTGTCGCTCTTGTGAGCCCTGCCGATGGAAAACTGGATCTCGTTCTGCAGTCCAAAGACAAAGTCACGGGGACCACCTGGGGACTGGCCTGGCATCCGGACGGATTCTGGGTTGGTCTATCCGGAGGAGGTGGTGGCGGCTGGCTCTACTTCTGGAAGGGCGATGGCGCAGATGAATTCTTCCGTCTGCAACTGAAGAATGACGGACGTGGAATGAGTTTGTCGCCCGACGGCAAGCAGGTTGCCGTGGCCCATGTGGACCATCACCTTCGCACTTACTCATTGGTCTAACAAGCGCAGGAACGCGACTTCGCGACTGATAATGACCTACGCAGTTTCGTCACTTCAGATGGCTGTCAAACCACGCAAAGGCGTCTTCCTGCATCGGTCGGTCAAACTTGTGTCCGCCGGGGTAAAACATGCCGCGATACATGTCTGTTGCTCCCGCCCGTTCGAAAACCTCCTTGAGCATCGTGTCGGCACGTTGCATTTCACTGAGCGTATACAGTGAGTCTTCGTTGCAGTTTTGAACCATGGTCGCCGCGGGGGCTCGCAGGCCAAGAATTTCTGGAAAATCCAGGTCCTTTGGCAACAGCGGAACGTATGTCATCCACGTATGCGTAAAGCACTTGTGCAGCAGAAAATCACGCCACGTCGACATGAATCCGACAGCCACCGCACAGCGGATACGATCATCGAGTCCGCCCAGAAAAACGGTTCGCATGCCGCCTCCGGAGAGCCCCGCACAACCAACGCGGCTGGCATCGACTTCCGGCCGCTGGCAAAGCACGTCAAGTGCCCGCTGATCCTCCACCAGATAAACGCCCGGCCAGGTGGTTCCGGCACTCAGCAGTGATTTCTCCATGATGTGCTCATGCTGCCCGGTAAAGCGGTTGTACTTCGCGATGCCCTCCAGGTCCTGAGGATCCGGGTCAACCCCGCCCGCGCGGATATTTGGCGGAACGTCCGCAACATGCACACGACGACTGCCAAACGGAAAGGTGTCGTGAACCAGAACGACATAGCCTCGCTTCGCAATCTGATTGGCCCAGGCAAGGCCATCGTAACTCTCCTCCTGATGCAGGCGCTGAACTTCCCATGGCGAATCGTCTGTCCTGACAATCTTTCGCCAGCCCAGATACTTATTGCCACCATGATCATGCAGACCCAGAATCCCCGGAAATGGTCCGGTTGCGTTTGCCGGGCGTAAAAGGACAGCCTCGGACCTTGGGCCGCCCGGCAACTGCCACGACAAGTGTTCAATGTGCAGGCCGTCGTAGTCGTGCTGAGAATCGACGCGAACTTCAGGGGTCTTGCCATGATCGACCGGAGCAATGCACTCCAATGTTCGCTCTCTGGCCGCCATCCTCCATGCGTCGATGTCGTTCCACGTACCGGATCGCAGTGAGAGTTTGCCGGGTTGATCTCCGAGCACCTGATTCGAAAGCCAGTCACCGTACGGCCCGACCATGTTCAGTTCGTTGACCGAATTGAGTCCTGTCGCCGTCGCTTTTGCTGCTTCATCAGCCCGAAGCTGTGAGTGGCCCAGACCGGCAGCGAGTGGCAATATCGGACTGCCTCCCAATGCGATGAGCATGTCTCGTCGTGAAGTCATCTGCGTTTGCTTTCCAGTGTTTCAGAAAGTGTGCGATCAGCACAGAGATCTGTTGGCTCGAATCGATGGCGTGCCGCGTTTCGGATGCCTGGTCACATGAGCGATGCCTGGTCACATGAGCGATGCACGGAGCGTAAAGTCACCGAGAGAAAAGTTTACTCCTGGGATTTCACGGCAGGCTTGAGTGGGGGCGTTTTCTTCTCAGAGGAAAGCTTGCCTTTGGCGACCGGAGGCAGATCCGGGACAAGGCTGGCGTCGTACTTTGATCCCGCTGACACCTGGACTACCGTCATACGGACTTTTGTGGGAAAGAATTTCTCGTGATCCTTTCGCTTGTGCGCGTGGCCGCCGCCACCGCTGTTGTCCTTAATCACCAGGTGCATTTCCTTGATTCCCTCTTCCCAGACAATGGAGTCGTGCTGCCAGAACTTCGTCATGTCGATGTCCTTCTCGTACACGCCGGCTTGCTCGTATACCGGCGTGTTGAAGCAGCCATATCCCTTATCACGGCCTTTGTTGGGGATGTAGCAAACGGACCACGTTGTCGCTTCGCCGCCTGCAGGCTTCTCCAGGACCTCCAAACGAACGTGCGCTGTTCCATTTCGGTAGTCGACAGGCGTCGTCCAGTTCTGAGGACGCTCCTCATTCATCAGTTTGTCGCGAACATAATAGTGCGAAGGGCTCGGCTTTGAGTTATCTGCGTCGTCCTTCGTAAACGTGAAGGTTGCATCGAAGAGAACAAACTGGTCGGCCATGGCAGAGGAGGCTCCTATCCACAGCGTGCCAAGGTAGACCCATACCGACAGACATCCATGCGCGATTCGACTACTGATCCAAAGCATTGTTGATTTCCTTTCTTTACGCCACCGTGACTGGCTGAGACAACTTCAGGATGGCGGATGTGACTGCGACTCCCAGAGCACCAGCAAGGCACAATATCAGACCGAGATCTTTGAGATCCCCGGCAATGAACAACCAGGCCGCCAATCCGGAGATAGCAAGGATCAGGAAGAGCCGCAGGCAGAATACCAGCGAGTGACCTCGTCGAGCAGGTCCGATAAGCAACAGGATGCCGATCACGCAGACGGCCAGCCAGATTAATCCGAAGCCCTTGTGAACCGATTCCGATGAGCGAACGTCCAGAGCCAGGGCCGGATTGCCATCAACTCGCAGAAAGTCGATTCGCTGTCCATCTGTCGGGATTTCGAATTGCAACGACAACAGACCTGTGGGTGTAGCAACCTGAGCCGGCGCGTTTGTTCCGAAAGCCTGCTGCGATGCATCATTTTGAGCGACATACGGAACCTGGAATGGATCGGACGGCTGTTGAGCCGGGGCTGGAGCCTGTTCCTCTCTCTTAATGCTTTCCATTACATTTCGCTTCTCGGATGGCGAAGCTGACGCCTCCGACTCACTCATTGCCTCTTGTGCTCCCGATCGACGCTGCATCAACTTCGAACGCAGATTTGACTGCTGTCCTTCAAATTCAGCGGCCTCTTCGCCGGATGCTGGTTTCTCTGCCGGCGCGTCGTCTTTCATCATTCTCTTGCGAGCACCCCGCTGCGGCATTTGCTTACTTTCGCCCGACTTGCCATCACCGGACTTCTTTTCACTTTTGTCCGTCTGATTTTGCAGGGCTTTTTCGACTTCTTCAACAGTGATTCCAAACCGGAATGCATTCTCTGAAGCTGCAGCGCCTGACTGATCTGCTCGATTCAACTGGAGCTGCTGCTCTGCTCCGCTGTTATTCAATAGTGCTCCGGGGGTCGGGCAGTTTAAGACCATTAAATTGTTACACGTTGCATTGTTGACGAAGTTCTGAGCCGCATCCTGCTCAAACAGGAAACCGTTGCCAGTAATGACCTGGCCAAGTTGGATCTGGGGCACGTCGTTGGCTCCAACGTAGCTGTTCAGGCTGGAATTCGCCTCGTTAAGTTTTCCCAGCACAGTTCCTCGCTGTTGTTCCACGCTGATGTCGTTCCCGGAGAAGCGGCTGAGATCTTCGTATTGTCTTTGCAGTTCTGTCTGCAGTTTGCGCTGCAGAAATCCGCCTTTGGTTCCCTTGGCGGCCTTCAGCAACGTTTCCGTTTCGTCGACAGCACACAGCAGAACCAGATCTTCCAGTTGTTGGACATCCGCTTTCAGCACATTGGTGGCCGCCGGATCGATCACCGGAGTGGCATTCCATGACTCCGGGACATAAACACTCCAGCGATTGCGAGAAATCGAAATGCCGAAGTCCGGGTCTTCTCGGAACTCAGGGAAGCGAGGCACAGGAATCGTGAGTCGACGGCTCTTCCATTCTTTGCGAATGCCGGCCGCAGCATCATCGAATCGACCAGCCAGAGCAAACTCCACTTCAAATCCCGCAGCCAGTGCGCCGGATTGAGGAATCGGAATCAGATGGCGAGTTTCCTCGCCTTCGCCCCGGACAACGACTCGACTTGGTCGGCCCTGAACCAGGCAGTACATTAAGCGGCTGTTCTGCGGAAAAATCACGGGAAGGAACTGACGCGATTCATTCATCACCTGCAACACATGTCGACTGCGCCAGCTTCCATCATCGACGATCACCGTTGTATGCGAGGCCAGATTCACAACGGCCGGTGACACCTGATGTTGCTCGGGATAAACCAGATTCCAAACCGCCGTTTCCGGCCGTAGTTTGACGACAGCAATCGCCTGCTGCAAAAGCTCGGGAGGAATCTGCGTGGTAATCTGTTCCGCGTTGATTTTGTCTTCGGGCTGATCGGCACTCGGCTGCAGCAAACCATTGGATTGATTGACCAGCACCCAATAATGAGCCTGACCGGAAAGCGTCGACGGTGCTCCCTGCGGGATCACCATGTTGGGAACGCTGGAGCGAATCACTTTGTCCGTCGGCAACGGCAGACTGGCTGTACCAATCGCAAAAAGTCGATCCGTCACGGGCTGCTGTAAGTGCAGAGTGACTCGAGTTTGTCCATTGCCCAGATCATCGCGAGTGACTTTGCGTTGTCCGGGAACCTGGAAAGTCATCAGTGACGCGAGCGATGTCGGCAGTTCGACTGCAAACTGATCGGCCGCCGCGCGGTTGATTTGCCAGTTGAGAGCCAGGGTAATCTCAGCGGCCGTTTCTGTGACGTTGGTAACAGTGACCGACTCACCGATCAGCGTGGAAACCGCCTGTCGCAGTTTGATAGCGAGAGGTCCCGGGCGAACAGCACTGCTTTGGAAGGCCAGCGACGGAGCAGTCGCCGAGATTTCTCGATAGCTTCCCTGTGCAGAAGCCGGAGACTTCACTATCCAGTCGGCACCTTCGCCAACGCCGCTTTCATAGCCCGCGTTTTCGGAGGCGGCATCCAGCCAGACCGCGAGCTGCGAGCTGGCTTTGGTCGAATTCAAAACCGTCGGAGGCGTCAGCTTCAGCAGGCTTCGATCGGCGTCGCGATTCATCTGTCCCTGCAACGCAATTTGAAGTGTGCCGTTGCGAGCATCCGTGAGTTGAATGCTCAACGTTCTTAGTTCTGCATCCGCTGTTTCCCCGTCGACAAAGTACCAGTCTTTGAGAGCCGTTGCAGAGACATCCAGAGCCAGAAAACTCTTTGGCACGGAGATGTCAATTCGTGATCGCGGAGCCCCCTGCACCAGCAAGGTCATACGACTGCTCCACAATTGGCGTTGCTCTTCCAGCCGCACGGCATGGACGGCGTCGGTGCTAAGTTCATCGGGCGTGGCAGTCACTTTCACCGTGACCGACGCCGGATGTCGCGTGTATCGCCATGCCAGCATTGGGCGTCCCGGCAGGTCTTCACCGTCCGGTGCGGGAGCCTCGTTGGGATTAATCTGAGTCACCGCGGAAAGTGCATCAGAACGAACCTGAAACTGAGCACCCGTTTTCAGGATGACCGTGCCGAGATCTCGACTGGCCCCGCGCACGATGGAGATTGGAATCGGCAGGGAATCCAGTTTCTCCGGCGCTGGTGCGTAGAGCTGAAACGTGAACTTTGTGCCGTCGTTGACGCTTCTGCGAAATTGCAGCTTCACCGATCGACTGGCATCTGTGTTTTGAACGGCCCATCCGGCAATATCATCTCCAGTCACTGACTGAACAGAGTACCCTTCGGGAATGGTGACATCGAGCTCGGGGACCTCACCCTGTCGAACTGCAACGGTCATACTGGTGCGCAGTGTCAGCCCGGAATCCTGCAGAGCCAGTGTGGAAGCTGCGGTCGAATGCACGACCACGTCGGCAGCAACTTTTTGAATTGCAGGAAGCCATTGCAGGCGAAGTGTGGAAAGCTGAGCAATCGGAAGTATGACCGTCCGGCCTTGTCGCCGATAACCATTAGTTCGGCCATTGACTTTGGCATCCAGTCCGTCGGCCGGTAACGTCCATTCGAGCGTTCCCGTGGCTGCAGAGCGCAGCGGCAGGTCGGCTCGTCCAAGTTCTCCTTCGACCTGCGCGGTGATATCGAACTTCATATCAACGACATGAAATCCCTTGCCCTGAGTCTGCACGGAGTACGCTGGTCCCTCAGTTCCGGGAGCAATCGGCCCGGCGGAATTGATGGCCAGAACCTGTTGCTGTTGCTGGGGAACGACGGCCTGCTGACTGGCAAACGCGGGCAATTCAACGCCCTGTACTCCGACGAGCAATGGCTGAACGGAACTCTCTTTGCCATCGACCATGACCGATCGAACGGCCACTGGTCCGAGCGGCAGAGGAATGCTGGTGGTTTGTTCGGAATCACACCAAACGACGAATCGACCTTCGAAACTGAGGACAGACTTCGCCCCTTCAACCGGAGTCAGTGCTGTTGACTTCAGATAGGTCGATACGACCGTCGAACCCAGAGGACTGATGACCGGTCCTCTGAGCGAATCCGGATTCGCTTGCTGATAGAGCTTCAGAAAATCTTGATGACGGATAAACACCTGATCGGCTCGCAACGCTGGCTGATCCGGCGCATAAGGCACGACGACGTCCGGTGTCAGACCAGACGAATCCTGTGCGAAAGCCATCGAGCTTGCTGTCATCACTGCGATTACCGCCGCTATCTTCTTAAGCCATGTTGGCTTGAAGCAGCATCGCTGGAACCACGTCAACGGGCATGAACAGCAACTACAACATCCGCATACCATGGCCATGATGGCTCCGATGACACTGCCGATCGCGACACCATCCAGAACGCTTTGCCATTGATTGGAGACGAATGGCAGCAAGGCCAGAGCTGTCAACAACAATACGATTGAGAATGTCAGCTTCCACAGGAACGGCGACTTTCGCATTTGCCAGGCGAGCAGAATGATGACCATCGCCGCGAGCAACCGAATTGCTCTGATCTGACCTCGACGCTGAACCACGAGACTCAGCACGGAAGGCTGATGAACCGTGTCTGCTACAGAAATAAACTCGCGAGTCTGGTAGTCAGCGGGAACATCGAGATTCACGTTCACAGAGAGTCGCGCGCTGCCTTTTTTCGCTTTGGGGAGAACGCCGTCTCGTTTTTCTATGTCCACTGCCAGCATGTCCAACTCTGTGGGCTCATTGGCCGAACGTTCCATCAGTCTTCGCTCTGCTTGAGGTTCAGCCTGAGGAATTCCAGCCAACTCGGCCCCCGCCATTGCCCCCATACCTCCCGGAGCAGCGGGAGCTGGGGGGAGCATTCCGACGAACGCATTAGAAGTGGGCGTGGCAGCCCCGGGTTCAGCAGCGGGTGCCATAATCGCCTGCTGAACTGCCGAGAGATAATCAGCCATTGGCATCGGCTGACTTTGAACGG
>CAIJTV010001004.1:0-10493 GCA_903823635.1 uncultured Planctomycetaceae bacterium | reverse complement strand
CTGATCTGTTTTCAAAGTAGCCGTCTCGCTCCGCCGAGACGAGGCCTTGCAGACGGCCCTTCGATGAAAAAATTCGGGGCCGATCCCCAGCACAGCTTTATCAACGTTGTTTGAGATTATCGACCGGCTCCGGCAGCACGACGTGCACCGTACAAGGCACATCTTGCGGAGCAAGATGGCTACATTGGTTGGCACATGATCGACCACTGATCTGTTTTTAAAGTAGCCGTCTCGCTCCGCCGAGACGAGGCCTTGCAGACAGTCCGTCGCTGAAGAAACTCCGGGGTGATTCTCAGCATAACTTCATCAACGCTGCTTGAAGTTAGCGACCGACTTTGGCAGCACAACGTGTACCGTACAAGGCACATCTTGCGGAGCAAGATGGCTACATTGGTCGGCACATGTGGGCCAGCGGAATTCTACACGGCTCGCAATGATCATCTGTTGGCTGCTGCAAAAGCCGTCCCCCCCAACGCAGGGTTGGGGGCTACGAACGCAGCGATCTGCAAGTACCGGGATTGCTCTAATGCCGGAAATGTCGCATTCCGGTGAAGATCATGGCGATGCCATGTTCGTTGCAGGCGGCGATCACTTCGTCATCATTCTTTGAACCGCCCGGCTGAATGGCGGCTTTGATTCCGGCTTTGGCCGCTGCGTCAATCCCGTCGCGAAACGGAAAGAACGCATCAGACGCGACAACGCCGCCCTGGCTGCGATCTCCGGCCTTGAATGCTGCGATCATCGATGAATCCAGACGGCTCATCTGCCCTGCTCCTGCTCCAAGCAACATGCCATCCTTTGCGAACACAATCGCATTGGATTTGACGTGGCGACAGACAGCCCACGCAAACTTCAGGTCCGACAATTCCTGGGCTGTCGGCTGGCGATCGGTAACAACCTTCCAGCCTTCGTCAGACTGCCGCAGGTCATCACGATCCTGAACCAATAACCCGCCGCTGACTCGACGATAATCCGGAGCCCCACGATCGGTATCCAGAAATTCAACCTGCATCAGTCGCACGTTGCTCTTCCATTTTGGCTTTGTCGTCAGCAATTGGCGAGCTGCATCTTCATAGCCCGGAGCAATGATCGCTTCAATAAATCGCCCCGGAACACACATGCGTTCGGCAGTGGCAACATCCACGATACGGTTCAACCCGATAATGGAACCGAACGCACTGACTGGATCTCCTTCGTAGGCTTTCTCGAAGGCATCGGCCAGATTCTCCGCGACAGCACAGCCGCAGGGATTGTTGTGCTTGATAACGCAGGCTGCTGGCTGAGCATAGTCCGACACGATCGACTTGGCGGCATCCAGATCAAGCAGATTGTTGTAGGATAACTCCTTGCCATTCAACTGCTGAGCACTCGCCAGAGATGTTGCGGATGGTCGATCTTCCACATAGAACGCAGCACGCTGATGAGGATTCTCGCCGTAGCGCAGATCCTGCTGCAGTCGATAAGTCAAAGACAATCGCTGACCGAAGGAACTGATTTCTCCCGACTCTTTGGCGACCACATTCGCCATGTAATCACTGATCGCGCGGTCGTAGGTGGCGGTCATCTCGAATGCTGCCGCAGCAAGGCGTCGACGGAAGGATTCACCCATCGTGCCGGCCTGCAGTTGCTGAAGAACTTCTTCGTATTGCGACGGCTGAGTCACGATCGCGACATGGGCATGATTTTTGGAGGCCGATCGCACCATGGACGGGCCACCGATATCGATGTTTTCAACAGCCTCATCAAAGCTGACATCTGGCTTTGCGACGGTCTCCTGGAACGGATACAGGTTCACAACGACGATCTGGAATGGAATAATCCCGTGGGCCTGAATGGCGGCCGCATCGGAGGCCAATGTCGGGCGTCCCAGAATTGCACCGTGAACCTTGGGGTGCAGTGTTTTAACGCGACCATCCATGATCTCCGGAAATCCCGTGTAGGTGGTCACGTCAATCACCGGAACACCGGCCTGCTCCAGAAACTTACGAGTTCCCCCGGTCGAAAGAATCTCATAACCCAGTGCCACGAGCCCCTTCACGAAGGGCTCAAGTCCGGTCTTATCACTGACACTGACAAGCGCACGCAGAGGCATGGAAGAAGTCATGAGGATTACGATCTGTTCGATGGGAAAAGAAAATGCCGCTGAGGATGAACTCAGCGGCAGAGAGGTTTTGCGAGTTGCACAATTCTAGATACGCAGAATTCGCTGGTCAATTTTTCGAGTCCGGTTTGTCAGAAGACTCCCGATCTCGCGTGCTGGTTACCAACTACGCCTTGACCATCTGTTCTGCGGCCAGTTCCTTCAGAGCTCGCTTGTAGTCAACCGGCATAATCTTGTGGAACTGCCCCAAAGATTTCTGCCAGTGATCGAGGATGTTCTTCGCAACACCGGATCCGGTATAGCGATGATGATTCTCGATCAGAGTTTTCAACTCCTGAATGTCAGCTTCCTCGGTCATCTTTTCAAGAGCCACCATTTCCAGATTGCAGTTCACCAGAAACTGGTTGTCCGGATCGTAAACGTAGGCAACTCCTCCGGACATTCCGGCAGCGAAATTGCGTCCTGTTGGGCCCAGAACGACTGCTCGACCGCCGGTCATGTATTCAAGACCGTGATCGCCACAGCCTTCGATAACAGCCGTTGCACCGGAGTTTCGCACGCAGAATCGTTCCGCCGCGACACCTCGGAAATAAGCTTCCCCGGATGTTGCTCCGTAGAGAGCTACGTTGCCGATGATGATGTTCTTTTCAGGGACGAAGGTGACATCCTTTGGCGGATAGACGATCAGGCGACCGCCTGACAGACCCTTGCCGGCGTAGTCATTCGCATCACCTTCGACTTCAATTGTGATGCCATGCACCAGCCATGCACCAACGCTCTGACCTGCCGATCCCTTTGCTTTGATGTGGATCGTGTCAGTTGGAAGTCCGTTGGCTCCGTGAGCCCGGCTGACTTCGTTGCTCAGAATCGTCCCGAATGCGCGATCGATATTCTGGATTGTTGTGTCGATGCGAACATGCTTCCTCTCCTTCAGAGCAGGCTCGCACTTCTGCAACAATTCCATGTCGCGAACGTTGTCCAGAGCATGATCCTGACTGATCGTACAATAAGTCTGCACACCATCATGCGGCTTCTTCGCTGGCGTCAGAATCGGTGACAGGTCAAGTTGGCTGGCTTTCCAGTGAGTAACTGTGGAGTCAAGTTCCAGCATGTCGACTCGACCGACCATTTCATTGATCGTGCGGAAGCCAAGCTCTGCCATGATCTCCCGAGTTTCCTCAGCCACCATGAACAGATAATTCACAACATGCTCTGGCTTGCCCTGGAACTTCTTGCGAAGTACCGGATCCTGAGTCGCGATGCCGACCGGGCATGTATTCAAGTGACACTTTCGCATCATGATACAACCCAGAGTAATCAGCGGGGCTGTCGCAAAACCAAACTCCTCTGCCCCCAGCATGGTCGCCACAACCACGTCGCGACCTGTCTTGAGCTGACCATCGGTCTGCAGTCGAACTCGACTTCGCAGGTCATTCATGACCAGCGTCTGATGAGTTTCCGCGATCCCGAGTTCCCATGGCAAACCAGCATGCTTGATGCTGGTCAGTGGGGAGGCTCCCGTACCGCCTTCGAAGCCGGAAATCAGGATGTTGTCGGCATGACCCTTGGCCACACCAGACGCAATCGTTCCGACGCCGACTTCTGACACAAGCTTTACACTGATTCGAGCACGACGGTTTGTGTTCTTCAGGTCAAAGATCAACTGCGACAGGTCTTCGATCGAGTAAATGTCGTGATGCGGCGGAGGACTAATAAGTCCCACACCTTTCGTGGACATGCGAGTCTCAGCGATTGTCTTGTCGACCTTGTGACCAGGCAGCTCACCACCTTCTCCAGGCTTTGCCCCCTGAGCAATCTTGATCTGCAGCTCGTCCGCGTTCGTCAGATACCATGAGGTCACGCCGAACCGACCGGAGGCAATCTGCTTGATCGCCGATCGACGAGAATCACCATTCTCCATCGGTTCGAAACGATCGTATCGCTCTCCACCTTCCCCGGTATTGCTTTTGCCGCCAATGCGGTTCATCGCAATCGCCAGAGACTCGTGAGCATCAGCAGAGATCGAGCCGTAGCTCATTGCACCAGTACAGAATCGCTTGACGATATCTGCTACTGATTCGACCTCATTCAGGGGAACCGGATTTCCTTTGCGGAACTTCAACAAACCACGCAAATGGCAAGCGCGTGTGGTCTCGGTGTTGACCAGCTTCGAAAAGTCCTTGTACGCCGCCTTATCTCCGGTTCGAGCCGCCTGCTGAATTCGACCGATCGTGTGAGGATTCCAGGCGTGCTTCTCACCCTGACGACGCCAGGCGTAGATTCCCTGGTTTGGCAACTCCTGAGAGATGCTGTCTGGATTCTCGGGGAAGCCAACATGATGGCGCATTAGCGATTCCTGCGCCAGCACGTCAAAGCCAACTCCCTTGATCCGGCTGGAAGTTCCAGCGAAGCAAAGATTGACCACTTCGTCTGCCAGGCCCAGAGCTTCAAAGATCTGAGCGCCCTTGTAGCTTTGCAAAGTTGAAATGCCCATCTTTGCCATGACTTTGAGCATGCCGTGAGCCACACCGGATCGATAAGCCGCGATAATGCGGTCATCATCCCAGTCATCCGTCAGCTTGCCATCAAGCCGAGCCTGTCGCAGAGCATACAGTGCCAGATAAGGATTGACCGCGTCTGCTCCGTAGCCGATCAGCAGACAGAAGTGATGAACTTCGCGAGCTTCGCCAGACTCAACCAACAGGCCGATCTGAGTTCGCAATTCGTATCGAACGAGGTGATGATGGACGGCACCAGTCGCCATCAAAGAACTGACGGGCACTCGATCCGCACTGACCTTGCGGTCGGACAAGACGATGAGACTAAAGCCACTCTTAATTGCATCACGAGCTTCGGTGCAGATACGATCGATTGCTGAACGCAGCCCTGAAACCCCTTCGGACTTCGGATACGTAATGTCGATGACCTGACACTTCCAGCCGCGATGGTTTACGCCTTTCAGGTTGGCCATCTGATGATTCGTCAGAATCGGATGAGGCACCGCGAGGCGATGACAGCTTTCCTTCTGAGTATCCAGCAGATTGGCTTCAGGACCGATGTAGCATTCCAGCGACATGATGACTTCTTCACGGATCGAGTCGATCGGCGGATTCGTCACCTGTGCAAACAACTGATGGAAGTAATCGTACAACATGCGAGGCTGATCGCTGAGGCACGCCAGAGCCGCATCGTTGCCCATCGAACCA
This sequence comes from uncultured Planctomycetaceae bacterium, assembly GCA_903823635.1. GTDB lineage: Bacteria > Planctomycetota > Planctomycetia > Planctomycetales > Planctomycetaceae > SXXK01. Next base: position 5,186 of record CAIJTV010001004.1, on the reverse strand, counting down.
ATCGGATCCTTATCCGCCTTGATCAACGGCAACAACATGAAATTCATCGTCTCAGCCGTGTAGCCAAAGGCCTGCATACGGCTGAGGAGTTCCTGGCCGGTTAAACGCTCGGAAGGTGTCTTCTTCGGCAATTCATCCAGCTGAATTCGCTGCTCCTGAACCCATTGACGGTACGGACGACGTGAGGCCACTTCCGACTTCAGCTCTTCGTCGTCGATGATGCGGCCTTTTTCGAAGTCAACCAGAAACATACGACCCGGCTGCAGTCGTCCCTTGTACAGAACGTTCTGAGGTTCGATGTCCAACACACCGACTTCGCTGGCCATCACGACGCGATCGTCTTTTGTGACGTAGTAGCGGCTTGGTCGCAGGCCGTTTCGGTCCAGGGTCGCACCGATATAATGACCATCGGTAAACGAGATCGACGCTGGTCCGTCCCACGGTTCCTGAATCGAGGAGTAGTATTCGTAGAAGGCTCGCTTCTCTTCCGGCATTGTCTGATGATTCTGCCATGCTTCCGGCACCATCATCATCACAATTTCCTGCAGTGTACTGCCGGAATGATACAGCATTTCGAGGGCGTTATCGAAGCAGCCGGAGTCGGAAGTGTGCGGCTCAACAATCGGGAAGAGCTTCTTGATGTCTTCGCCGAATAATGGGCTCTTCATCATCCCCTGACGTGCAAACATCCAGTTCGAGTTGCCCTTCACGGTATTGATTTCACCGTTGTGTGACATGAATCGCAACGGCTGAGCACGATCCCAGCTCGGGAAGGTGTTTGTCGCAAAACGCGAATGCACCATGGCGAGATGTGTGTCGTAATCAGGAGCCTGCAGGTCTTTGAAGAACGGCAGAACCTGGAACGAAGTCAGCATTCCCTTGTAAATGATAAGCTTCGTTGACAACGAGCAAACATAGAACAACAGGGCCTGAGACATATCGCTGTTGCGCAGCTTGTGGCTGGACAGTTTGCGAATAATGAACAGCTGACGTTCGAGAGCATCCTTGTCGAGTCCCGGAGCCCCGCCTACGAACAACATTTCCATGTGAGGCGCGCAGGCTCGAGCGGACTTGCCGATGTCGGCTTTGTCGAAATCCACTGGCAACTGACGCCATCCCAGCAGAGTTTGTCCCTGCTGAGCGATGAACTCTTCAACAGTCTTTTTGCAGATCGCTCGCTGAGTTTCATCCTGCGGAAGGAACACGATCCCGGCGCCGTATTTACCCGCCTCTGGAAGATCGACACCAATGTCCGACTTCGCGACTCGCGCCAGAAACGTATGCGGCAACGCCGTCAGCATCCCGGCTCCGTCACCGGTGTTGGATTCGCAACCGCAAGCGCCGCGATGATCCATGTGGCGAAGGATTCGGTCAGCATCATCAACGATCTGATGGGACCGCACACCCTTGATATTCGCGACAAAGCCCACACCGCAATTGTCATGTTCGTTACGAGGGTCGTACAAGCCCGTCGCTTCCGGCGCACCAAAAGAAGGCCGGAACGGGGCTGGATACTGATTACCGCGAATGTCTTCCATGTGAGTGATCCTCGTTCAATTGTCGTTCAGACCTTGATGAGCGGCAGGGCGTAGGCCCTTCGAGCTCACCAGCGACGACACGAAGGGTTGCCACCCTGTCGCTCGTCTGTTTGTTGTTTTTCTTCCGACTACCGGCCGGAAACGGTGTGTGCGCATCGAAGTTGCCACCAGAATTCGCTGACACACGTGATCAGGACACGGTCAGCTCAGTGGCAGAATGGCCCGTTTGGACGCGGCCGCGCGTTTCACACCCGCATTGACAAAGTTGGCGACTGATGCCGCCTGCGAACCAGCAACCACTTCGGACGAACAAATCGTCCAACCCGCGGTCAGAGACCGTGAGAATACAGCGGATGAAGCTCGAAGCAGGTTCAGCATGATTTCTGACAAACCAGTTTTCAGTCACAGAAAAATGTCGATCGATGGCGCTTCACACGAAGCCCTCGGTTCACGACACCGAAATCGATGTCAGGAACCGCATTCTGGCAGGAAACTTCGGTGGAAAAGCGCCTTCCAGACCAGAAGTTGTACAAATGCCGGAACCTGACAGCGTCTGTCAGGTTCACGGAATCCGTGCTATTCTGGCCCCCAAATTGTTTCAAGCTTCCAGCTCGAAAACAAGCAATCGGCCACTGCTTCTGCCGGATCAGAGAAAACCCCGGGCGAACTCACGTCGCGGTGCCCCACTTTGCTGCGCTTCGGAGGCAGATTCTGGGCGATTTCGCCAGCAATCAGGGGTGGGGCGTCACGGAAAGGCGGAGATCACTGAACCGCGTCGCCGTCGGCCTTGCCGATCATTCGGGCTCGTGGACGGCGGCTCCGCAGCGGTGCTGACCGTTCGACGGATCCATCCGATGACTCGACGGACTGATCTCCGTCTTCGGCGTCCTCTTCATCCTGCGAAACGACAGCCACCTGCCTGGTTTCCGTTGCTGAGATCGAATTCGCCTCGAACCCGGCTGACTGTCCTTCAATAGCAGGCGGCACCGCTTCCGGATTCTGAGCTGAAACTCCCAAAGAGATCGCTTCAGGAGTCATCGCCATGCCGTCCATCGTCATCAGGTCGTCAACCTGCAACAGCTCAGCCAGGTCGACTGTCGCCATCCACGAATCCGACAGGGACTGCAGATAACTTGTCACCACTTGAGTCAACGTTTGCTGAGCCACCACGACCTGAGCAAAGTCGATGGATTCACCGTCGATCAGAAAACGATCGTAGACTCCTCTATAAACTCGCACCTGATCGGGTAACAAGTCCGTGCGATAACTTTCAGAGATCGTACGACTGGTTGCGTAGCGGTTGTAGTTCTCCGCAAGCTGTGACATCAAAGTATTGTTCGTCTCCGTCAGATTCTGGCGTGCTCGAACCAGTTCCGCATGAGCCGAAGTAATGTTGCCCTGGTTCCGGTTAAAAGCTGGTACCGGCGCGGAGACCTGGACGTTGGTCGAATAGTCTGACAGAGGAGTTGTATCATCATGCTGGAACGCGGCGTATAACGTCACATTCGGAATCGGAATCGCTTCCTGCAGTCTCAGGTTACTTCCGGAACTCGCGATGCGAGCATTCGAAGCAATCAGATCCGAATGCCGCTGAAGCATCGTGACCATGGTTTCGTAATCAACAACCGGTACAGGAAGATCTACTGAGCCAGCGACTTTCTGGCGTGTCATATGAGGCATGCCGACCGCAGCCACCAACTGACGCCATGTCGCATCAAGGCTGTTACTGGCTGTCGTGACCGAATTGCGAGCCTGCACCGCGAATACTCGCAACTGCAGTGGCTCATAAGGAGCTGACTCGCCGCCGGTCACAAGGTCAATTTGAGCCCGGTAGACCTCTTCGCTGAGCTTCGCAATCGCTCGATTGAACTTCAGCTGCTCCTGAGCAATCAACACTTTGAAATAGTTTCGACGAACATCGCTCGCCAGGCGAACTCGTGCTTTGCGAAGATCAGCCTGAGCGGCTCTGACGTTGTTCAGGGCAACGTTCTGTGCCAGCGTCAGTTTGTCAGCAGTGACGAATTCCTGAGTAAAGAACACACCGTTATACCCGGCGGTGCGAGCTGTCCCGATCGTGTCACCTTCGTAACCGAACGTTGGATTTGGATAAAGTCCGGCTTGAACCGCTTTGCCCCGAGCCTGCTCAACATCAGCTGCAGCCTGACGAATGACCGGACTATTGTCGACGGCCATTTGCTGCATCGTGGACAATGTCAAAGGTGCGGAGTCGGCATCCGGGCCAGGTTCTACTTTTGCTGGCTCGACGTTCGGGAACAAAGCATCGGCCAATGACTTACGCTGTTCGATCGACTGAGTCGGATCCATTGGCGGAAGAACAAGCGGTGCCGCATCGGCTCCTGGCAGTTCTTCAGGGATGTTAAATCGTCGATTCACCGCAGGAGGTCCTGCAGCTTTGTTTTGTGCATTCGCTTCGTCTGTGCCGATGGCCTCTGCTCGACGAAATGATGCCTCTTTGGTGGAGTCATCTGCAGGCTTGGCGGCCTTCTCGGGTTTTTCCGGAATCGGAGTGGTGTCTGCGAAGGTGGTCGCTCGAGCCGCAAACAGCGACGAACAACATCGATTGACCGTCTGACATCCCGTGGACGACAACAATGCTGCACCACAAAGTAGTGGCGCGACGGCACGAATCTTCATGAGAGGACTCCATTCCAATCAAATTGCACAAGGGCTCAATCCATGAGACCTGCCGATTTGATCGACGGTTCCCGATGTGCACCTGAATCTCATGATGCGGTCATTCCCGACTGTGAGTGCCACTCCGGCGTCACGCAACGCAGAGGCGGATCAATCGGAAGGACAGGAACCAGATAACTGTCTTCGCCCGCGCAATCGTTACGACCATTCAATCAACCGCAGTCACGGTGCTGGTGTTTTTCGGTACCAACTGCAGTTCGCCAAGGCAGAATGGCTGAGAACTGAAGGCGAGACTCCCGTATCGCGTGGTCTCATTCGCGGTCGGTTGATGGCCGCCAGCCCTTTGACGATTTCTTTTGACGTTGGTCTCCAGCAACAAGCTGGCGTTCTTCGGCTGACAAGATCTTCCATTCCCCTGCCGGGAGTTCTCCCAGAGTCAGTTCACCAATTCGATTTCTCAACAGACGTAAAGTGGGATGACCGATCGCGGCCGTCATGCGACGAACCTGACGATTTTTGCCTTCCACTAATTCGAGAATAATCCAGCAGTCAGCCACACTCTTGCGAAAACGTATCGGGGGATCTCGCGGTGGAACGTCTGGCTGAGGATCCGGCAATCGAGCATGACACGGCAAAGTCTTTCGTCCCTGAATGATCAGCCCCGATGCCAGTTGCTGCAAACTCTCTGCGGATGGAATTCGCTCCACCTGCACCCAGTACTCTCGTTCATGGGCCTGTCGAGGCTCCAGAAGTCTCGCGTTCCATTCGGGTTCATCACTGAACAGCAACAGACCCTCCGAATCTGCATCGAGCCGGCCTATAGGGTACACGTTTTTGGGAAAACCGAATTCCGCCAGCGGACGATTCGGCGAGCCATCAGACGTAAACTGTGACAGAACTCCGTAAGGTTTATGGAATGCAATCAACATCGGGTTTTGACTTACAGAGTTGCGTGATTCGCGATATGCAAAAGCCCCGTTGACGGAGCGACGG
>CAIJTV010001003.1:0-2744 GCA_903823635.1 uncultured Planctomycetaceae bacterium | reverse complement strand
GTTACGAGTCGAATGATCGCCAGAAAAGCCTCTGTATCATCGATTTTCATGGTTGCGACAACACTGGATTCTCGTGACACTGTGCCCACACCCAACCCCGCCACTTGCTCGCTTCACCCTCAGACAAGAGAACTCTCTCGATGACTCGATTCATTGTCCTGCTATCCCTGGCAGTTGTCGCCTTGATTCATAGCTCTGCTGACGCTCAACAGTTTACGAACCTTTTGCAGAATCAGTCTCTGTCGCAGTGGATGCTTCCCAACGGCAAAGATGTCGAGAACGGTTGGACGTTCGATGCTGATGGGACGCTGCACCTGCAGGGAAAAGGCGACAACATTATTACTCGAAACGAGTACCAGGACTTTGAACTTTGGTTTGAGTACCGGATTTCAGACAAAGGAAACAGCGGGATCAAATATCGAGTTCAGAAGTATGGGAACTCCTTGCTGGGCATCGAGTATCAGATTCAGGATGACGCAGGATTTCCAAATCTTCCGCCAAAGCATTACAGCGCATCTCTGTATGACATCATGGATCGCTCCAATTCAATTCTTGAACGCAAATACTCACCGGCCGGAGAATTCAACGTCGGCCGAATTGTGGTTCAGAATCATCGCATCCGTCACTGGATGAACGGAAATCTGATCATTGACGAACTGGACTGCTCCCCAAAGTTTGCCGATGCAATCGCTCACAGCAAGTTCAAGGATCAGGAAGGTTTCGGGAAGAATCATTCGGGGCGCCTGATGCTGACTGACCATGGCAGCGAGGTCTGGTATAAAAATCTCTACATTCGTCCGCTGTCGGGAATGGTTTGCCTCCCAAGGTAATCAGCATTCCGGAAGGAATTTGCAGGAGTTCTGAATTCTCTGCAGGCCCGTGACGAAAAAGCCGATTTCCAATTGCAGCATTTCGCGAACCATAGAGTTGCCGATGCTGTCTCTGGGCAGTATACTTCCGAGCCCAATCGCACGCGCAAGTGGCGAAATCGGCAGACGCGCTAGCTTCAGGAGCTAGTGGGGTTACACCCGTGGAGGTTCAAGTCCTCTCTTGCGCACTACCAGAAAACGCTGCAGTGTTTATCACTGCAGCGTTTTTTCATGCGCGGGTTTCGGTGGAGAGAGTGCCCTCGTAGTTGGTTCCTGGGGCGCAAGAGGGTTGTAAAATCTGCCTCAACTGGATTATCCAACTGGCGACCAGATTCCTCGATCATGTTACGATGACTGCTCTCTGAGCTGGAGAAAAACATGAAAGTGCTGATCGCAGAAGATGACCGGTTTACTCGCGAAGGGCTGGTCGAAGTCCTGGAAGGTGAAGGCTACCGTGTCGTGGTCGCTGTTGATGGCTCGGAAGCAATTCAGCTGTTCCAGCAACAGAGTCCGGATTTTGTCTGCCTCGATATCATGATGCCCGGTCGCAGCGGCTACGAAGCGTGTCGAGCAATCCGGGCTCAGTCTCCGGACGTTCCCATCATCTTCATTAGCGCGAAGGCGGAGGAGTTTGATCGGCTGGTCGGCTTTGAACTGGGGGCCGACGACTTTATCGTCAAGCCGTTCAGTGTGCGTGAAGTCGTGGCTCGAGTCCGCGCGGTGGCTCGCCGCTGTTGTGCTCGCCAGCCTGATGCTCCTGCAGAGTTCCGGATGGGGGATCTGAAGATCAGTCCCGCCGAACTGCGTGCTCGTCGAGGTGATCTGGTAATTGAACTCAGCCCTCGCGATGTTCGCATTCTGCAGTTGCTGAATGATCACGCGGGCAAAGCATTGGATCGCAATGCAATCTTCCGGGCAGGCTGGGGAGAAGATTATTTCCCCAACAGTCGTACGCTGGATCAGCATGTTTCGCAGCTTCGCAAACGCGTTGAACTGGATCCGGCCAATCCAGTTCTGATAAAGACGGTTCACGGAGTTGGCTACCGCTACGATCCTCTGCCAGCAGCAGAGTCCAATGCAGGAGAAGTCTGAAGATGGCTCGACGAGGCCTGCGATTTGAAACAGAGATCAGTTGGTTTGTGCTGGTCAGCATACTTGACATCATCATGACCTGGCTGGCCCTGAAATTCAGTGCGGAAGGCCGCACTCAGGGCACGTTCGTGGAGAGCAATCCCGTCGCGCAATGGGTGCTGGCTCGCTGGGGCGTTCAGGGCATGGCCATCTTCAAATTGATCATGACTGCCCTTGTGGTCACGATCGCTGAATTCGTCGGGCGAACTCGTCCGATCGTCGCCCAAGCACTTTTGTGGGGTGGCACTGCGGTTGTCGGATCTGTCGTTATTTATACCGTGCGATTATTGTTTCGGCATCAGTAGACCAAACCATTTTGCCGGACAGCCAGAACGCAGGCCTCACAGCTGTTCAAATTCTGTGAACTGCTGCTAAGGCGGCCTGCATGATCATCAGATCGAATGATTTTACTTCCGGAGTGCTCTTACCCATCAACTGGTCCCGTTCGCGGGTCATCCTATTGTTTCCAGTATTCCGGCAGGTTCAGCTTGGTCTCTCGCAGGATCTCTACAATAGCCGTGCGATCTTCTGGCCCCAGATGGGCATATTTTTCGGACTGTTCCGCGCCGGAGAGAACATCCCATAGTCGCTGATAAACTCGATCAAGAACCTCTCTCGGCAGTGAATCGAATGTCGGCGAATAAATCAGGTAGCTGCAAGGGTACTTGAACATGCGAGTCGTCAGGTCAAGATCTCGCAGCGATCGCCCCTGAGAGTCGCGAGGCCCGGCGGTTGCAAAGATTT
>CAIJTV010001002.1:0-3314 GCA_903823635.1 uncultured Planctomycetaceae bacterium | reverse complement strand
GTTGGTGAAGGCCGATCAGGATATCGTCAAGATTACGACACAGGCCCAACAGGATCAGGAAGTTGCCATCACCAAGGGCAATGAAAAGGCCGCCGTCGCACAATTAAAATTAGACGCGACCATTGACGAAGCCGCTGCGATCGAAGCGAAAGGGAAAGCTGCGGCCGACGTGGTTCGGTTCAACAACGAAGCAGAAGCGGCCGGATGGACGAAGGCCGTAGAAGCCTTCCAGGGCGATGGTCAGGCTTATGCTCAGTACGTGATGTATCAGAAGTTGTCGGCTTCTTATCGCAGGATTATGGTGAACACGGCGGACAGCCCGATCATGAAGATCTTCGAATCGTTCGCGGAATCAGCAGATGCTGCGAAAGCAGCGAATGTCAAACCGTCATCGACTCCAACACCGGCCACAGCCGCGAGCGGTGCGGAAGAATAAAGAGGGGCATGGATTCGCAACACCCGCGAGTCCCATGAATTCGAGGCAACCCATCGAATGCTCCTCTGAGATGGTGTTTTCGACACTTCTAACCAACAACATTCCGCAGCAGTCTCAATCAGGCTGTCGCGATGACCAGCTCAATCAATTATCAAAGGTCATACTGACATGAGTGAAACGACTTCAGGAAGTAAAGCCCTTTCTCGAGCAGCACTGGCTGTGCCGGCGTTTCTGGCGCTGGTGTTGGGGTACGAGATGTTTGAATGGACATTTAACCGAGTCTACGTGCCGGAAGGCTACAGCCTTGTCATGCGGTACAAAGGTCCGCCATTGCCGTTCCTGCCTGGTAATCGTCCGCCAGCTTCACCGGGACAGTTTGCTCAAGTGGACGAGAATGGTCGGCCTTTGGAGATCGGAATTCTTAAGGACATGCTTGGGCCCGGGCGTCATTTTCGCTGGATAGGCTGGTGGGAAACTCGCCTCATCCCTGACGTCGTTGTGAAACCAGGTGAAGTCGGGGTCGTGACCTGCAAAATGGGGAATGACTTGAAAGATGGAAAGTTCCTTGTCGAAGGTCACGTGAACGAAACCAAAGAGAAGGGCATTCTCCGGCAAGTGCTCGCCCCCGGCAATTACCGAATCAATGATTATGCCTACGCTGTTGAAGTGATTACCGAGCAGGCCATTCCGCAAGGCACTCAGATCAAGCATTCCGGCTGGGTCTCAATCCCTACCGGCTATGTGGGCGTCGTTACAAATCTGAGCCAAGGCGAATCTGATGTTGTCCGGTCCGTGATTCAGGACAAAGTCCTGCAGCCTGGACTGTATCCGGTCAATCCACGTGAGCAGGAAATTGACATCATCGGCGTGGGATACTCAGAAAAATCCATCAAGTCAAATCTCTTAAGCCGAGATGGCATCCCGGTGCTTGATGAAAGCGGCGAACCTTCCGTCGCGGATGACGATAGCGGCATCGCATTCCCATCCAATGACGGGTTCAAGATCCATATGGACTTTACAGCAGTCTGGGGCATCATGCCTGATCAGGCCGCCAATGTGATCGCGACTTTTGGAAATCTGGAAGCCGTAGAGACGAAGGTCGTCGTTCCTCAGATCGAAAGTATCGGACGCAACAAAGGTTCTTCAGTGGGAGCCGTGGATTTGCTGGTCGGAGAGACTCGTCAGAAGTTTCAGGAGGAAGTCTCTGCCGCTTTCCACAAGATTCTGGAGGACAAGGATCTGACACTGTTGCACGGCTTTGTGCGGAACATTCATATTCCTCAGGAAGTTCGCAAACCGATTCAGGAAAAGTTTATCGCCGATGAACTAAAGCTGACTCGAGAACAGGAACTGCTGACCGCTCGCACAGAAGCCACACTTCGCGAAGCCGAAAAGAAGGTGGACCTGGAGAAAGAACGAGTAACCGCCGAGACCATGAAAATGGTGGCTCAGGCGATTGCGGAAGGAAATAAAGAAGCCGAAGAGACCAAAGCAGAGACGTTGAAAAAAGTTGCCTCGATTGATCGAAAGACAGCGGAACTGGATGCTCAGGCCAGCGTTGCCCTGGGTAAGGCAACAGCTTCCAGCAAGCAGCTTGAAGCCGAAGCCAAGTCAGAACTCTTCGGCCTTGCGGTCGGAGCCTTCGGCAGCGGCAGTGCTTACAATCAGTGGGTCTTTGCTTCCGGGTTGCCGGAAGATGTCGAACTCAATCTGTTCTACGCCGGTGAAGGCACCCTCTGGACAGACCTGAAAGGTTTCTCTGACGTCATGCTGGGCAAAGAGGCCGTAAAGCCGACGCCGGTGCAGAAGTCGAAACCTTAAGTTTTTTGTTCGCGGCTGAAGATGAGACAGGGGAAAGAGTCAGTCAGACTCTTTCCCCGTTTCTGTTTCAGCGATTGATGATGTGAACCGATTTACTTCACACGCTAAGCCAGAGTCCCGAAAAGAAATCCCGGCTTGAAGCATGTGCAGGCTCGATCGGTGTGCCTGCGTTCGCTGAGGCTCACTTGTCACACCCTACAGAAAAAAGCTGGCTTAGAAGCGTGTGACAAGGTCGTCCAGCGAACGCGGCCACACCATTCACGGATCCTATTTCGAACCAAATCCTAAGCTTCGCCCCATCGCTGTATCAATGTATGAGGCACGTGCAGATGATCGCAGATTCTCGCGACCACAAAGTCGACCAGATCGGCCACTGATTGAGGCTGATGATAAAAGCCCGGCATCGATGGCAATACGGTCGCTCCAGCCTGGCTCACGCGTGTCATATTCTCCAACTGGATGACACTCAGTGGAGTCTCACGCGGCACCAACACAAGCGGTCGTCGCTCTTTGAGATGAACATCGGCGGCTCGATGAATCAGATTCGTCGAACCCCCGGTCGCAATTGCGGACAGTGTCCCCATTGAGCAAGGGCAGATCACCATTCCGGCCGTTAAAAATGATCCGCTGGCAATGCCGGCCGAGTAATCGCCGATACCATGCACTTTCAATATTCCCGCATTGGGATCAAACGGGGTTGAAGCCTGTTTCGTATCAAAGCCCCATTTGAGCGCAATCGGGCTCTGCTGAATCTTTTGCAACGCAGCTCGCCACGCAGATTCTCCCGCACTGACCGCGGGAAAATCACATTCCAGTTCACGCCGCATCACCTGCCCGGCGGCACCGCTGGTGACGAGATGAACTGTCCTGTTCGCCGCCAACAACACCGAGATCAGTCGGACCGCATAAATTGACCCGCTGGCACCAGTGATGGCAACGACGACGTTTTGAGAAGTCATGAAATAATGTCCCGTGATCAAAGATCAAGGTCGTCCGCGAAACTCGCGTCTTCCATGATGATCCGATATCGCTCACTGGCGTCCTTGCCGAGCAGTTG
>CAIJTV010001001.1:0-1647 GCA_903823635.1 uncultured Planctomycetaceae bacterium | reverse complement strand
GGGACTCGGAGTTCTGAATGCCACCGCAATCAATTTAGTTGTTGGCTTTAATGTCTCGATCATCGGAGATGAAGCGAACGATCTTATAACTCTCTCCAGAGTTGCTGCCGGGGGCGATGTCCTGATCGAAAGCAAAGGGGGATCTGACAGCGTGACTCTAACGACCGTCAGTGCCTTGCTGCTTGGCGTCAACACGGATGCCAATGCCATTGCTGGCGCGGATCGGGTCAGTCTTGATGGGGTTACCACAGTGGAAGATATCGGGATCTTCACTGGTCCGGGTAACGATATCGTCCAGATGCTGAATGTGCAGTCAGGGAAGAATATGACTGTCAGTGCGGACATCGGTAACGATCGTGTCTCTGGCGCAGCTGTTGAGGTGGTTTTGGACGCCGTCTTCGAAGGCGGTGCCGGGACCGACACGTTTGAGGACTTCGGTATCACCGGCGGGGTCAAGAAAGATGTCAAAGAGTTTGAGATCTTTCTCCCATAGTTCTCATCAACGGACTGGAGCGTTAATGATTGACTGATTCATTGATTGATGCTCCAAACGGATATTCAACGACGAACAGCCTGCTTTCCCGGCAGGCTGTTTTTCTGTTTCTGCCGCTGCAAAAACAGTAGACTCCTGAAGTAACGACCTGAGCCCTGCAATTCGCGTATCGCTGGTTGGGAACAGTCAGTGTCCCTTTGATCTTCTCCGTTTGATCTTCCGCCTCAACTCACGACGAGATGTCCCTGAAAAGTTCAGCCACAGTGTGCTTCCAGCATCGATTCTGAATTTCGGAGGGGCAGAATTCCTGGCATCGAGATCCCCATAAACTTCGACCCGGGTTGTGGAAATTGTCCCGATGCACTGCCGATCGTTGTCGGATCAGTTCCGGTCGGTTAGTGTCCGCGTATTGACTTGCTCGGCGACGGAGTCCGACCAGGCATCTACCCGCGAAAATACGCAAAAAACGTTAAGACAGGTTAGTGACATGACTGAAAAGGTCACCATCATCGGTTCTGGTCCTGCTGGCTGGACAGCCGCCATTTATGCCGCCCGAGCGGAGATGAATCCGGTTGTTTACGAGGGTGCCTTCAACGAGGAAAACCGTCAGAAGGGAACTCTGCCGCTGGGTCAGTTATCGCTGACGACTGAAGTGGAAAACTTCCCTGGTTTTCCAGCCGGTGATATGACAACCTATCTGGACACATCGATCCAGGACGACAAACGCCGTTATATGGCTCCCCATGGTAAGCACGGCGTCAGTGGTCCGGAGTTGATGGAGATGATGCGACAGCAGGCGACCAACTTTGGAACTCGAATTGTTACTGATGACATTGTCGACATCGACACGACGCAGCGGCCTTTTAAGCTGAAGACTCTGGGCGGCGAAGAGTTCACGTCTCATGCCGTCATTCTCGCCACGGGAGCCAGTGCCAATTATCTCGGACTGCCGTCCGAAGACAAGTTCAAGAACATGGGCGTCTCTGCCTGTGCCGTCTGCGACGGCGCGTTGCCTCGATTTCGTAACAAGCCTGTCATCGTTGTTGGTGGCGGCGATAGTGCGATGGAAGAAGCGACTTATCTGACGAAGTTTGCGTCAGTTGTTTACATCATCCATCGGCGTGATTCGTTTCGAGCCAGCCGCATCATGGCGG
>CAIJTV010001000.1:0-21038 GCA_903823635.1 uncultured Planctomycetaceae bacterium | reverse complement strand
CACCCGATCAACGGGAAGATTTGGCTTCGTCCATGTAACGATGTGAATGGTCGATTCACGATGGGGCGAGTGGCCTTGTCCCTTCGTCACTGGTTGCAGCCGGGTGAAATCGGGTTCTGGTGCCATGGCGTGGAGAAATCGCACACCGCCAGCCGGAATCTCTTCGTGGAACAGCCTGGAGAGAACGTACGGATTATTCCAACGAATCCGGCCAGGCACGGCTCCGAGAAATCGACTTTTCAGACGGCCTTGCTGATTTCAGCGGATTGTTGCCGCCTTACATCAGTCGTCAGCGAAATCCTGAGCCAGAATATCCGTGGTCCCTTTGATCCATTGAACGTTTCAGATTTCCGCACGGCTGCCAACGAGAAATTTTCGCCATGACCTCCCCCGAACAGCCTCTCCTACAGAATCTTCGTCCATGGTCCGCCGAATGGTATGATCAGCAGACACGAACCATCGGGGAATCGGCCTGTCGCCAACTGGGCTTTTATGTCATCCCGGCGGAGATGCGTTTGTCCGTGGTGATCCCTGTTTATAACGAAGAGAAAACTCTGCGAGTTCTCGTGGATAAAGTTCGCCAGGTGCCGATCCGCAAAGAGTTGATTCTGATCGACGACTGCAGCAAGGATCGGACACGCGACGTCCTGAAAGCTCTGGAAGCAGAAGGCGGTCAGGACGATTTCAACAAGATTCGGATCTTCTTTCACGACGTCAATCAGGGAAAAGGCGCGGCTCTGAAGACCGGGTTTTCGCATGTCGAGGGAGACATTGTGATCATTCAGGATGCCGACCTGGAATACGATCCGGCCGAGTATCCGCGTTTGCTGCAGCCGATTGTTGAGAACAAAGCTGACGTCGTTTTCGGCAGCCGATTTTTAGGTGACCAGGCTCATCGAGTGCTCTACTTCTGGCACTATCTGGGCAATCGTTTTCTCACGACGTTGTCCAACTGCTTCACGAATTTGAATCTCAGCGACATGGAGACATGTTACAAGGTCTTCCGTCGTTCCGTGATTGATGAGATTACTCCTAAGCTGGTGCAGAAACGCTTTGGCTTCGAGCCAGAGATTACCGCCCGAGTCGCTCGCCGACGTCTCCGAGTGTTTGAGACATCGGTCAGCTATGCAGGTCGAACCTATGCCGAAGGTAAAAAGATCGGCTGGCGCGATGGCTTCAAGGCGCTGTACTGCATCGTCCGCTTCGGAATCGCAGACTGATTTGCAGATTAAAACAGGCAATGTGGCGAGCCCCGGTGGAACGTGGGGACTCGGGGAGTCACTGAGTACGTGCGATTGCTCATGAGTTGCAAATTGCTCTGTTCCGAATGCTGGACATCCTGATACGCTGACCAGAGGCTGTGATCCTCAATTCCTACTCCTAAAGCAAGCGTATTCAGAATGCTTCCCCCACTGTTGTTTCAGCCCATTTTGAAAAGAATTCGCTGGGGTGGACGTCGGCTGGGTTCTTTGCTGCACAAGCCAATCGGCAGCGAGAACGATTACGCGGAAAGCTGGGAAGTCGCAGATCACGCGGATGGTCAGAGCATTGTCGCGACGGGGCCATTGGCCGGGCTGTCGCTCAGCGACTTGATGCGGGAGCACCGACGTGAGTTGCTGGGATGTCAGGATCAGCTGACACAGTTTCCATTGCTCATCAAGTTTCTGGATGCCAATGATTGGTTGTCATTACAGGTGCATCCGGATGATCGGCTGGCCAAACAATTTCAGGCCAATGAAAATGGAAAAACAGAGGCGTGGGTCATCCTGGAAGCTCGTCCTGACAGCCAGATCTGTTCCGGACTGAAGTCTGGTGTTACTCCGGAGCAACTACGACAGTCGCTGATTGCCGGCACTGTCGAAGAATGCCTGAATATGATCTCGGTCAAACGTGGCGACTGCGTATTCGTCCCGGCAGGAACGGTTCATGCGCTCGGACCCGGGATTGTTCTCGCGGAGGTTCAACAGCAAAGTAATCTGACGTTTCGACTCTTCGACTGGGGGCGTCTGGATGCGTCCGGGAAGGCTCGTCCAATTCACGTGGAAGAGTCAATTACCTGCACTGATTTCGATCTTGGCCCGGTGTTCCCGGTGAAGCCCGTTCAGTTGTGTGACCAGTCCCATGTCTTTGAAGAGCTTGTGCGATGCGAACATTTTGTGATTCGACGGCATCGAATCATGGATCCGGCCCGAATGGTTATTGAGGATCGATTTCGGATTTTGATTGTCCTCGAAGGCACCATACAGGTTCGTACGAAATTTGGTGCCGTTGTGATGCCGACCGGCACTACGGCGATACTGCCAGCTTGTTCCGGCGAAACAGCTTTGATCCCTTCAGGCTCAGCGATCGTTCTGGAAGTGCTCTGCCCCTGAGATGACGCAGGCACTGTTGCTTGCTTTGCCCTACCCTCGCTGATCTGCACCGGGACTGATCTACCAAGCGCAGAGGCTTTCCACGAACGCGGCGGAACCATCACGCAGCCAGCCATCAAGCTGAGCCGGATCCTTGAGCTGTTGACCTCGCAATGTCGGCACGACCAGAAACGAACAGTTTACGTCTGACAGGGCTGTCATGTCGCCCCAGAGCTTTTCAAACTGCGAGACCGGGAAGACATCTTCCTGGCCATGGCCCCAGCGTTTCTTGACGTCTTTCAGCGTAATATACGTCGGCATGCGGCGCCCGAGTTCTCGAATGGCGGCATCCACGTTTTTCTGATTTGCCAGGGCTGCTCGATCAAGTCCAAAGATCTTCAGCAGGCGATCGATATCGATCCATGTTGTGAGTGAGTTATACCACGACAGATGGAACTCATCTTCTTCGCGCGGCATGGCGAGTCCTTCGACGAGGCGAACTCGGCCATCAACTTTTGCCAGCCCGCCGCCGCGATCTTCCAGACGGCGACTAATGACTTCAAATGAGAGATCTGCGTTCGACTGAATGTGCAGACCCAGGCAACCGGCGTCGAGATTTGCTCCCAGCGTATCGATGTTGTGCAGCATCAGATACTTGAGCTGTGGACGATCCTCCAGCATCTGCTTCAAAGTTCCGTTGCGCAGGATGTTGGGCACTTCATACCAGTGACCCACCGGATGCATGCATTGCGAAGGGAGGTTGTCTGTATAGTCAGACGCTTCACCAGCCGTACGGGCCCAGTTCATGAGAGCCGCTCGCAGACTGCTGCGGACCTTTTCCTTCTGCACATCCAGAACTTGCTGGGAAGTTTCTTCCCACGCAAACTGGAGGTCACGCAGCGTTGGCACCATGCGCAGGCCGACCGAGGCCCCGCGCGAAACGCGAAAGACAGTCTCGTGTCCCGCTGCATCCGCCGCTGACGAATTCAATTTCTCGACAGCATCACGCAGCGGTTTATCCGTCAGATAGCCTGACGTCACCACATGCAGCGGAGACATGCCACTTTGAGCCGCGACCGCACGCGTCTTCGCGAAGTGGATGTCGAGAAACGATCGCCATTGCTCTTTCATCTTGCAGAATGGATTCAGAGCCTTTACAACGCCAGCTCCCTGAGTCCAACGGCTGCCAACTCCGGCCGCGAGTGTGATGACGCCGACTTCGCCATTCGCCAGGGCTGCTCGCCCCAGTTCAATCGCTGACTTTGGTATGTCGCGGCGGGCTTCAATGACCTCTTCCGCAGAAACATCTTCAATCGTCACGGACGCATGCAGACGATTCTGTGCCATCCCGAGACGTCCCGAGCGCAGGTCTTCTCGCAATTGTTCATGGGCGATCGGATCAAAGCCGTTACCACGCAGCAGATCTTCCAGACGTGCCGACTGCTGCGCTTCCTTCGAGGTCGTGGGAAGAATCCGCTGAATCAGTCGTGCGGCCAGATGATCGCCCCCGTCGGAATCTCGACACGCATTGCCGACCCGTTCGAGTTCCTGGCGAACCATCGGCGTCAGTTGCTGCAATCCTTTGCGGAGCCAGTCCGGAACCATCAGCGCGTGGTAGCCTTTCGGCAGATCGCCATCTGTGCGGAGTTCAGCGAATGTGCCATTATCGTTGATCGCAAAATCGTAGACGACCGGGTCCATCGCAAAGGGAACAGTCGCTTCCATACTGCGTTTGACCGTGACCATCATGGCCTGGAGCCAGTCCTGAGCTTCTTCGCGCACCGAAGTATCGAAGATGAAACCCATGCCGCCGCCGGCCATACCGCCGAGCATCCAGAAGCCCTGGAACTTATCGCCATACTTTTCGCGACACTCCTGAATCAGCCGTTCCGTGTACGCATTGCTGCACCAAGGAATAATGGCCTGCAGAGGCTCGTGAAAGTTGCGATGCGTGGCCGCTCCGACTCCGGGAATATCGCCGGCTTTCAGTGACGCAGTAATCTGATCCAGCAGCCCGATGGCATCCTTTCGAGCAAGCCATTCGTGTTCGCAGCGGAGCAGGTATTTCTCGGTGACCATTTCCAGAATCGGCCCCACATTCTGCGCCATGCCGCCATGGACCAGCACGAGACTGTCCTGCAGCTTCTGACGAGTCTGCTTCGTCACTTCTTCGGCCGTGAAGACGTGATGCTGCGGCATCAAACGACCACGACTAATTCCGAACTCCGGATCATCAGCACCGGCTACGCAACCTTGAATCAGCTTGATGCCCGGCCAGACACCGCCGGAATCCTGCCAGCCGCCGCCGGAGCCGCCAATCCATTCCCCCAGAATCGCTCGAGCCGCCACGATGCGACGATCAGATTCTTCCAATTGTCCTGTTAAAGCAGACACTTGTCCCGTGGCCCGCATGCACATCGAGATCAAGGAGCCGAGCAGATTCGTAGAAACCGCCAGTCGCGAGCCTTTTGGAATATCATTGACGCGACTTGTGATCTCCAACCCCAGCCCCGGGCCGATCATGCGTGTAAACACATCGGCGATTTTTCCACCGCAGCCTTCCATGCCCGGTGGAATCAATCCTGCCGCAATTACGGCCCCTTTGATCAGGCCGAGGTAGTCGCGAGCAAAGTCGAACACTTCATTGATCTCGCGAATCTCAACCTTCGCATCAAGGTCGATGCTGATGAGTCGAAGCACGGGCTCATCGATGACTCGCAGACTGCAATCAATCGGCGGAGTCGGTTTCTCATGACGACCTCGCACGGCCAGATCGATCGACGCATTGATGACCTTCGCGCCTTCGGGGAAATCCATGCCGAGGAAAAAGATATCGCTCCAGCCGCTGTGAGAAAAGTCCATGCGGACGGCCGTACGTTCGCGAAGAATCGGATAGCTGCCGGTGGCCGACGTGAGCTTCAGAAGTTCCGGGCGAATTCGCAAAGGAACGTCGGCCGGATGGCCCGTCCGGAACATCCACTGGTTCCCTCGCACGGTGCGGACACTGCGACGAACCTGATCAGCCAGAGTTTGAAACGCAAGCCGATGATACGCTTCTCCCAACGCGCTGGAAAGAGAAACCGAGGGGCCTTCCTGTTGCAGCTTCGCCAGAAATACGTCGAGAGCTTCCGGGTAGCGGCGGTTGAGCATATGCTCATAGCCCACGTACGGAATTCGGCCGCTTTCTCGACCAACAAGCTGAGTCGGCAGGTGAAAACGATGAATCGCATACAGAAAGAAGAGGCTGCGAACTCGATCGTAAAGATTCTCGCAACTGCGGCGATATTCGTCGAGTTCTGAACACTCGCGAAGCAGATCATCGAGTGTCAGTGTACGGCATTCCGCATCGAGCGAACGATTGCGGGTGGCGGCATCGGACGATGTGATAATAGAGAGCAAGTTCATAGAAGATCTGTCTGCATTACAGGCGAGCGGCTGGGCGTCAGCCCACCGAGTTCTGTTCTTATTTTTTCGTGTGTCGAATTTCAGTTCCGGGCGATGAATCCAGTGCTTCGTCAGACCTGAAAAAGTAGGTTGGACATTCTTGTCCGACAATCCACCGACGGGCAGGAATGCCCATCCTAAACAGTCATGTCTTTAGAGAACACTGGATACGACTTGCTCCACTGACAAGCAACCTGTGCCTCATGCACTGAACTATCCCGCCGACGGAGCGGCGGGTGTACGGTACTATTTCTGAGCCAGCAGATTCACGAGTTCGGTCAGAATCAGATCACGGTCCACACCATTCAGTGAGAACGCGAGTTGAGCCAGCAACAGGCCGTATTTGTAACTAATGTTGTACCGCGAGCCGTCGACTTCAAGAGCCAGGTAGCGTTCGACCTTGGCTAGCTGATTGAGTGAACTGCTGAGATCGATGCTCTTACCCTCCGGCGCATCTGCCAGTGACTTCTGCAACAGATTCATCACTGCCGGTGTCAGCACATGCATGCCGAACATGCAGAGGTAATAGCCAGCTCGCTGCCCAGCCACGATCAGGCGTTGCTCCGCAACTGTCGGCGTTGGCTTTTCGATGACTGTGCTGACTTCATAAAGATTGTCAGACTGAGCCAATGGCGTGCCACCAACTGTGCCGAAGAAGATCACTTCGTTTTCACGAGTAGCCTGAATCGCCGAAACGGAGCACTCGTGTTTTGTCGCCGCGTCGATCAACTGTTGAGCACACAGGCGATCTGATTTGCTCAGGTAAAGATGATCGGACACAAGGTGCAGAAAGGATTCCTGCCCCACAAAGTCCTGTGACCGCAGAATGGCATCACCATATCCGCGCGGATCGGTCTGTTCAAAGAATACCAACCGTGACTTATGCGGACCGGCTGCTGTCAGATAGGGCTCCTGCTGCCCGGGGCGAATGACAATGCCGATCTCATCCACGCCGGAGTCGACGACTTCATCCAGCATCAGCCGCAGAGCAGTACGGATCTCCCCGCTGCGATCAACCAGTGTCTGCAAAGGGAGGCGAGAATGATGATCTCCTGCCGCCGTAATCACTGCCTTGCGAATCTTCATAGAATAACGATACCTTTGCTTATTCGCCTTCGCTTATCGGTTGGCTGCTACCGTCAACAGGGCCCGAAAACGCGACCGGCAAAGTCGCTCAACTGTACCATTTTTCTGCTGCTCAGCATACGTTGCTCGTGCATCCTTAACCCGATGTGCGATGCATTTCGGCAACATCTGGTCAAAGTTGCGCCAGACGGTGGCCGAGAGTGCGGTGTTGCGACGAAGCCGAAGCCCGAGCGACACCAAAGCGATCCCTCCGGGGTGTCGTCGCGGATTGATGTCAAAGTAGGTTCTTTTCTGCCGAAAAGGATTTTCCTACTGCCGCAAGACGAACTGTGCGTGAAGTTCGCGGCATGAACTCGGCCCGGCTCTTTGATTGACGTCTACACAGGTCGCGGCACGCCGCAAAGTCCTGCCCGGCAGGCAGGAACTACTGAAATCCGCGACTATACTGCTCTAGATCACTTCCCAAAGTCTTTCGGAAGCTCGAGCGTCCAGACTTCGCTGTTGAGTGGTTTCGCATGGCCACCGGCAACCCAGATTTTGTCCTGAAATACGTAGGTGGAATGTTCGTGGCGTTCTTTCCATGTGACGTTGGACTTCAGTTGAGTCCATTCCTTACCGTCTTTCGAGTACCACACGTCGCCCCAGTTTTGAGACGGATCATTGGACCAGCCGCCGATGACCCACAGATGCTCTCGATATTCCACGGCCGAGAACCACAAACGTGGTGACCATGGAGCATGCTCTGTCACTTGTTCCCAGTGAACGCCGTCTTCAGAACACCAGACGTCGTTCTTCGCCTGATACTCTGGCACATAATTGCCACCGGCCATCACCCAGATTTTGCCATTCAGAACAACTGCCTGATGATAGGCGCGGGGTGACCATGGAGCGTTGGCGGTTTCCTGTTTCCACGACTTGCCATCGGCTGATGACCACACGTCGTTCTTCAGGCTCGATTGATCACCGAAATAGTAGTTCTCCGTGCCTCCCAGAATCCACAAGCGACCTTTGAATTCGACAATCGCAGACGCGATGCGAGGCGACCAATCGGCGGCCGGAGTCGCAAGGTCCCATTGCACGCCATCGACGGAAGACCAGACCTCGTTGGTTGCCCCGTGTCCTTCCAGTCGACCGTTGTACCATCCGCCCATGATCCACATGCGATCATTGAAAGTTGCGGTCATCGGAAGATCACTGTACTTCCATGGGGCTTCCCCGGTTACTTTTTTCCAGCCCTTGCCGTCCGCACTGCTCCAGACATCTCGAGGTGGCGCGGCAAAGGAATCGAACCAGCCACCAAGAATCCAGAGCTGATCCCTGAAGACCATTTCCCCGCTGGAATCTCGAGCCTGCCACTCCGCTTTTTCAGTCACTTTGACCCATTCGAAGGTCTGCGGATCAGCCTTCTTTTCCTCTGTTGAAGCCTTTTCGTCGGCTTGTGCAGTCGCTGTCACAAACAGAATCAGTGCTGCAAGAATGTTAGGCAGAGCTGACCAGCGAGATTTGACCGCAAGTGGGAGGGTGTTCAGGAGATGAACCGTACCAGCACCTCCACGAATGTGGTCGACAGATTGAGAAGCATGCGGAATTGACATAGGGATTCTCCCGGCAGGCAAAGGGCGTGAATGAGTCACGAATACTTTATCGAGTCTCTGGTTTTTCCTGAGTCCACGCAGCGTGCAACTCTCATTCGCATCGAAATCATTTCCTGGTCATGGCAGCGTTTCGATCACGCAGCGGAAACCAATGGCATCACTGCCCGCATACGCAGGAATCACCATCCGTGAGTGGCTGGTCAGCAGCGAATGATGATCTCGCCACGATCCACCACGGATGATGCGAGCGGCATTGGCTGCCGGAGAATCGTTGTTCAGATTAGCGGTCGGCTCATTGGGGGCAGACGCAGGGGCAGAGTACGGATCGGAAACATACTCCCAAAGATATCCATGCACATCGTAAAGTCCCCAGGGATTTGGCTTCAGAGCACCCACGACAGGATCGTTTCCGGCCGCGTTACCTGTATGCCAGCCGTACTCATTCAGAATGCTGGCGATGTTTTCCTGATCACCTTCGGCGGTTGCTGAATCGCCAAAGCTGAACGGAGTACTCGTGCTAGCTCGGCAGCAGTATTCCCATTCGACTTCTGTTGGCAGACGCACAAGCTCTTTGTCTGTCAGCAGCTTTTCGTTTCGCAACAGGAGCGTGAGTCTTGCGCAGAACTGTTGAGCATCCAGGAACGAGACCATTTCCACGGAGTTCCGCTGGCCCTTCCAGCGACTTGGATTGATGCCTGTGACAGCAAGGTATAGTTCCTGAGTCACCTCGTAGCGCGAGATCCGGAAGCTGGTCTTCATTTCGACTTCCCGGGCCGCCACTGCAAGCGGGCCATCGATTGGTCCGCCCATTTGAAAGCTCTTCGGAAACGGCTCCGTTCCGGGAGTGATCAGCACGCATTCTTCGACAAACAACTTCAGAAGTGCGGCTGCGGATGGCTTCTTTGCGGCGGCTTCCTGAGGACTTCCACAGATGCCGGGAGCGGCGGTGCTTCCCATGATCAGGGCGACGGAGAGGCCCAGAATACGTCTGAAAACCAACATTTTCACGGTGTTTACTCCTTCGCGAGGCTTTGGGGAAAAGCGAATTTCCGCATTTGGCCGGATTCGTTATCGTGCGGTTATGTCCCGCCGAATTTCCCATGACGATCCATTTGACCAGCGCTGGTTGCGAAGTGCAATTGATCTCGCCATTTGCTTTGTGATGGCCGTTGTCGTGTTGCGCGAATTCGTACTGGAGGGCTATCTGATCTCGACCGGTTCCATGGCCCCGGGATTGTTGGGATTTCATCGCCGAGTTCAATGCCCGGAGTGTCAGTACGAGTTCGCTTTCGGCGTTTCCTTCGATGATTCAGCAGGCTCCGAAGCAGGCTCAATTCAGGAACCCGACGGCGCGCGGCGCTATGCAACTTGTCCGAACTGTGGACAGATCAACATTGATGTGTCGGGTGTTCCCAACAGCCACGGCGATCAATTGCTGGTGCAAAAGCATGTCTACGATCTGCATCCTCCGCAACGGTGGGAGACGATTGTGTTTCGCAATCCGGCGTCGCCAGGTGAAGCGTATGTGAAACGAGTTGTTGGATTACCGGGTGATCGAATTCGGATCATCAACGGCGATGTCTACATCAACGGCAAGATTGCGCGCAAGGACTTTCGTCAGCAGCAATGGATGAGAATTCCCGTGAGTACGCTCAGCCACCTTGCCCATTCGGAAGACTGGCAGATGCCGTGGGAGCTGGATGATGGGTGGAAAGCCAGTGGCGAAAAGCTGCAACTGGATTCAGCCGCAGACATTCAGTGGCTGCGATTTCGTAATTGGCGATGGTTCGGAGGGCATCATGTGGCGGAGACGCCTCTCGCTGCGGCCACCGGCGGCAAAGACTGGGACACCTATGTGGCTCGGTTTGATTCGCTTTCTGTTGCGTGGAGCAGTCGCCTCGACTACGACCGAACTCGCGAAGTTCTACGTTGCGAAGGAGTCATGCCGGAAGATCTTCAGAAGGACATGATTACTCACGCGACGACGGATGAGTTTCGCGATGCGGTCTATCGACTGGCGGCCTTGTCTCATCTGGCTCCGGTAACGGATCGCTATGGCTACAACGCCATGGTGTCATCTCCGGAGTATGTTGTTGGCGACCTGATGTTGAAGGCGGAGCTGTCATGGAAGCAAACGCCCAAAGAGATTTGCGTCCATGTTCCTGTTGAAGCATTTACATTCGAGCTTCGACTGGAGCCGGATGGCGAGGGCTCGCTGAATGTTGCACTGGTGTCTCTGGATGATCAGTCGATCATTCGAGAAGGCCGAGTCCCATGGCCATCAACGTCGGATGGCTCGGGGTCTCTGGTTCTGGAAGTTTCCAATTTTGATCGGCAGGTCATTGTCGGAATTAACGGTCAGCAATGTTTCGAGCCACTTGGCGTGGGGACGGAGATGACGGCCGAGCAGGCTCTGGAGGCCAGTGTTTCGACCATCGCCGGGCAAAAGATGGATGCGAAGAAAGCGGCCGAGATTTCTCTTCGCTGGGAGCAGCAGAAACGCTGGGCTATTGGCGTGAAGGGGGCTGAAGTTCGGATTGAGTCTTTGGAAATGTTCCGCGATGTGTTCTACACGCCAGCTCGCCGCAAGAATGCGATCGATTCGGATTATGTTGTTCCGGAGCAGTCGTACTTTGTGCAGGGAGACAATAGTCCGGTTTCTTCCGACAGTCGAAACTGGCTGAATCCCTGTGTGCCGCACAGAATGCTGATCGGAAAGCCTTTCCTGGTTCATCTGCCCTCCCGTCCGGCCGTCCTGCAATTTGGTGGACGCCAGTGGCCGATTCGAGTACCGGAAATGTCACGAATCCGTTACATTCGCTAAGGAAATTGCCTGGAAACGGCCGGTCTCCACGAATGACCATTTTCCGGTTCGGCGGATTTCGTCGTTGAGTTTGACAACGCACTACTTCTCAGAAGATTTCGATATGAACTTGTTCGGCAAGAAACAGGACGGCTCTGCAGCCGGTCAGGGAGCAAAAGGTCCTGCGGCCAAACGGCAGTCTCAGGAAGGAACTCGGGAGACTGTGGAAGCGGTCGCGATCGCGTTCATCCTGGCCTTTGTATTCAAGACCTTCGAAGCCGAAGCCTTCGTGATTCCGACTGGCTCTATGGCGCCGACGTTGTATGGTCGGCACAAGGAAGTCAAATGTGAAGGCTGCGGGCTGGATTACACGGTCGGTGCGAGTCAGGAGATTGATCAGGAGTCCGGAGTACTGAATCCTGATCAGCGTGTTGATCAATCACGTTGTCCAAACTGCCGACATCGCAATGAGATTCTGAGTGCGCCGGTGTTTAATGGGGATCGCATTGTCGTCAACAAGCAGGTGTTGAACTATCGCCGCTTCGATGTGGTCGTCTTCAAAAATCCCGAAGAGCCGCATGTGAACTACATCAAGCGATTGGTCGGGTTGCCGGGCGAAACGTTACGAATTCGTCAGGGCGACATCCAGACTCGCAAAGCGGAATCCGACCCGTGGGACGTGCAGTTCAAAGAGGATGCCGAGAAGCAGCGTGATATTCAATTGCTGGTTTACGATGATAACTATCCGGCGCGTGAACTGTTGGCGGCCGGTATTCCCGAACGCTGGGCTCCGGCGCAACTGTTGGAAAGTCACAAGACGGTCGGCGGATGGCCTCGCACAGAGAATGCGTGGGTTCCGGACGCAGAGAATCGAACCTACACGGTAGATTCCAGTGGAAAAACACAGCATTGGCTGCGATATCGACATCTCGTGCCAAGCGCTCAGACATGGTACGAAGTCCGTTCTGGCACTGAAGAAAAGAGCCCGGTTAGTGCGCAGTTGATCGCGGATTTTTGTGCGTTCAATGACGATGACGACGAGATCTACTGGGTCAACGATCTGACCCTTGAGTTCAATGTCACGATCGATACCGTCACTGCTGACGGGCAGTTTACCGTGGAGTTGGTTGAAGGTCTTCGGACAGCTCGCTGTGTGATCAATCCTCAGTCAGGAACTGCTGAAGTCATGGTCGTGCGCCGTGATAAGGATGAGTCGGTCGCTTCTGTCGAAGAATCGATCGCCAGTGTGGAAACGGGCATTCAGGGGCCAGGCAGCTACGAGATTGCGTTTGCCAATGTGGACGATCGATTGTGCCTGTGGGTTGATGGTAATCTGATTCCTCTGGGCGAAAAAGCTCATCTCTCGCACTACGATCTGAACTTTCCTTCGTATCGCGATGTGGCTCCGATTGGAATTGCTGCGAGTGGGTTGAAAGCGACTGTTTCTGATCTCAAGATTCGTCGTGATATATACTACAGGAATGAGATTCTGCGAGTGACCGGGCCGGGATCGCCGAACGGTTATATGGAGAAGGAAGTCAGCAACGAAGGAGATCTGGTTCGCAATCTGGATGCACCGGAAGCGTACGGACAGAATTACGAATCCATGTTGCTGGAACAGGAACAGCGATCCGGCGAGCATATGCTCTATGTACTGGCCGATGATGAGTATCTGATGTTTGGGGATAATTCACCCAAGAGTAAAGATAGTCGGCTTTTCGACCATTACAGCCGCCCGACGCGCGGCGTGAATAGTCATCGCTATGCGGTCCGTGAAAAAGACCTGATCGGCGAAGCTTTGTGCATCTTTTGGCCGCACGGGATCCCCTTCATGAATGACGGTAAGGGTTACACCGTCCTGAAGCACAAAATGGTGCAAAGAGGGAATGGAAAAACGCAGCTTGAGGAAGTCGACTACCCACTGTACTCCGCGCCCTTTTATCCCAATCTTTCCAGAATGAAACGGATTCGTTAGACTCCCGTGCAGTATTCCGGGCGAGCAATCTGTCGCCCAGTTAACATTTTCTGTACGCGGTGACCGTTGAGGCGATGTTCCGAGTGATTTATCCCTCGAACACTCGGTTTCAGTTCATGCCGTGCAAAAGATAGTTTGCCCGTGAGAAGGATTCTCCGATGGCGTTGCTGCAATGCGAAGGACTCGTGAAAGACTATCCCGGCAAGCGTGCTGTGGATGGCGTGAGTTTCTACGTCGACGAAGGAGAAATCGTTGGCCTTCTGGGGCCGAACGGTGCTGGCAAGAGTACCAGTTTTCGCATGGCTTGTGGGCTGATTGCTCCGACGGAAGGACGCGTCATCCTGCGTGGTGAAGATGTCACCTCGTGGCCGATGTTTGAGCGTGCTCGGTTTGGTCTCGGCTACCTGCCGCAGGATACGAGCATCTTTTCCAAGCTCTCGGTTGCGCAAAACATCCTCGCGATTCTGGAATATCGAGGACTCGACAAAAAGCAGTGCGAAGCTCGCATTGAGCAGTTATTGGGCGAATTTGGTCTTTGGGAAAAACGGGCGCAGCGATCCGGATCACTTTCTGGTGGAGAACGTCGCCGTCTTGAGATCGCGCGGGCTCTGGCCAGTGATCCTCAAATCATTCTGCTGGACGAACCCTTTACCGGGATCGACCCCGTCACGATTCACAGCATTCAGGACATCATCAAAGGGCTGAAGGAACGAGGCATCTCGATTCTGCTCACCGACCACCGTGAACGCGAAACTCTGACCATCACGGACCGTAGCTATATCATCTGTGACGGTCAGGTTTTGGTTTCTGGCAGTGCGGAAACGGTGCTCAGTGATCCCAATGCGATCGCTCGGTACTTTGGCAAGCGATTTGACGCCAGTTCGATTATTGACGGACGAGAATCGTTTCTTAAAAAGAGTGCCTGAGGAAACTAACATCGCGGCACACCACTGTGCCTGAACGACATCTGACTTTGGATGTGGGAGAATAGGTTCATGAGTTCAGGATTTGGAGACGATTCGCTTCTCCCGCCAGTCACGACACGCGGGAGAGATTGGCCGTGTCTGCGGCAGTTTATCGTGTTCCTGGAGAATCGTGTCGGTTCACTGCACGATCTGCTTCGACGCGTCGAGCGCGATGACCTGAAGATTGTCTCCCTGAGCATCCTCGATTCTGCAGACTGTGCGGTTGCTCGGATTATTGTGAACAATTACGAGCGGGCTCATGAGCTGCTGACGTTTGCTGGCGTGACGATGTTTGAGACGGACGTGATTGGCGTGCTGTTGCCGGATACCGACCAGCCTCATACGTCGGTGCTTGGCAGTTTGATGTCGGCCGAGCTGAACGTGCAGTATGTTTATCCCCTGATGTATCGCAAGAAGGGCCGCGGTGCCGTTGCGATTTACGCGTCAGAAAAGGAAGAAGCTCTGCGAGTACTCAAGGAACGTCAGTATGAACTGGTCACTGAAGACGACCTGATGCATTACGACGAGTTCTTCTAGCCACGGCAGTGGTCAGGCTGCGATTTGACGGACCGACCTGAATTCCGGAACATGTGTCACCTGCTTCTTGTGACCTCCAGTTCCCGCCATGGAGTCAGTGTCGATGTTGTTCCGCGCCGTTGTTGCCGCGTGTATCGTCAGTATTGTTCTTCTGTCTACCCACTGCGTAGCGCAGGATGCCTTGCCGGTTGCTGCATGGGCTGATTCTTCGTTGCCTGTTCATGCGGGACTTCGAGTCTGGCTGGATGCTAGTCGGATCAACGCTGGTCGTGTTGCGAACTCAATGCCAGAACTGAAGTCTGGTGGATTTTTGGACGTTTGGAGCAGCGGCGTGGCTGTCGTCGCCGGACAGTCTTCCCAGGTGGCGTTTCAGCAGCCCGTTGAGAAGTTGCGTCCGAAACTGATCAAGCTGGGTGATTCCTCGTTCCTTCGATTTGATGGCGAAGACGATCATCTGCGACTGGTCGATGTGAAGCTTTCGCAATCCGGCAGCCTGCTGAAAGCCGCGACGATCTTTCTGGTCGCGTCAGGCCATTCGAATGCGGGCAACTTTCGAGGACTCTTTGCGGCCAATGCACCGCAGAGGCGCGATTATGAATCTGGCCTCTGCATCGATCTGGGGCCCGGGCCTTCGTTCAAATCGGATCAGTTGAATGTCGAAGGTCGAGGCTTCGGCGGGGCCAGAGATCTGGTGAACTCGAGCGATGATCCGGGCACTCTGCAAATCCTTGAAGTGGCTCTCGATCCGGCCATACGTAAAGTCAGCGTGATCAATAATGGCAAGCCGGAAGGCTCCCGGGATTTCAACCCATCCGAGTTGTCGTTTGAACAACTCACGGTTGGCGCGAGGTTTTATACGAACGGTCCGGGTGCACAGGAAGTTCGCGGCCCTTTTCATGGCGATATTGCAGAAGTGCTCGTGTACGATCGAGTGCTCACTGAAGTTGAAGCGAAGTCTGTACGCGGCTATCTGGCGAAGAAATATGAAAAGCTGGCGGAAGATCTGCCTCGCGAATTGAAGCTCACAATCACCGGGTCAGTGCCTATTGTGAAGGTTGAGAATCCTCCGACGGTGCAAATGCTTCAGCCGGGGTTCTCTGTGCGTGAACTGCCGCTGGAACTTACGAACGTCAATAACGTGCGATACCGAGCGGACGGAAAGTTGATGACGCTGGGCTACAACGGCGATCTGCATCTGCTGAGCGATACCGATGGCGATGGTGTCGAGGACAAAGCGGAACTCTTCTGGAAGAACGAGAACAGTCTGCGTGGACCGCTGGGCATGTTGCTGACACCTGTGGGTTACTCCAAAGGGAACGGCGTTTTTGTCCCCAGCAAAGGCAAGGTGTCGTTGATCGTCGACACGAACGGTGATGACAAGGCCGATGAAGAGATCATCGTTGCGACGGGTTGGAAAGAGATTGCTCAGAATGTCGACGCAGTTGGCATCGCGATGGACAAAGACGGGAATGTCTATTTTGGACTTGGAACCGTTAACTACGCCAACGCCTATCTGGTGAATGATCAAGGAGCTGCCGAGTACGACATCAAATCCGATCGCGGCACGGTTCAGAAAGTGTCGGCGGATTTCAGCAAGCGTGAAACAGTCTGCACCGGGATTCGCTTCCCGATTGCTTTCGCGTTCAATGAGCACGGCGATCTGTTCTGCTCAGAACAGGAAGGAGCCACATGGTTGCCGAACGGAAATCCACTGGATGAACTGCTGCATATTCGGCTCGACGGCACCGGCCCCAACGGCAAGTCTGGCGTCAAACGGCATTATGGGTTTCCTCCGCGTCATCCGAAGCACAACCCGAACGTGATTGATGAGCCGTCCCTGTTTGACTACTCGCCACAGCATCAGTCGACGTGCGGAATGGTTTTCAATACGTCGGTCAATGGTGGCCCGGCCTTTGGTCCGGAAACCTGGGCGGGTGATGCAATTGTCTGCGGTGAATCACGCGGCAAATTGTGGCGTACTAAGATGATGAAAACAGAAGCAGGATACGTCGCGGGCTCCCAATTGTTCGCCTGTTTGCAGATGTTGACTGTTGACGCGTGCGTGGCACCTGATGGAGACTTGATCGTCGCGTGTCACAGCGGTCTGCCGGATTGGGGGACTGGTCCGACAGGAATCGGAAAGCTCTTCCGCATTCAGAACGAAGCCCCTGAGATCGCGCGGCCGGTGGCGACATGGGCCGAGAATGCTCAGGAGATACGCATCGCCTTCGACAAGCCTCTGGATACGACTCAGTATCGTCAGTTGTCCGAACGTGTTCGGATATCCTACGGCGAACATGTTCGCGCTGGAGATCAGTTCGAGAATCTGATGCCGCCGTACGCGGTGGTCCGAGCACAGTTGATGAAGCCGCGCTTTGACTTGCCGGTGGGTGGCACTGCCATCACCAGTGACCTGCGAACATTGATTATCAACACCGCGCCGATGAAGGCGAATGTTCATTACGCTGTCAGCGTGCCGCTTTCCAATGACTCAAACTCTGCTGCACCGACGGAACACGGCGCAACTTTATCACAGATGCCGCTGCTGGATGTGGATTTGGCTTTGCATGGTGTGGAAGCCACCTGGACGGCTGCGGAAGGTAAAGCCGAAGACAACGAAAAAACTCCATCATGGTCCGGCTGGTTGCCTCATGCCGACCTGAATGTTTCCCGCGATCTTCTGCGAGGAAGTGCCGGGCATGAAGCGCTTTGGGCCGCACTGGAACAGCCGGGTACGTTGGTTCTTAAAGGACGATTGAATCTGCATAATATTCTGCGACCCGCTGTGCAGCCGGGCGCGAAGATCGATTACGAGTGGCCAGCGGAGGAAGCCATCGTGACGTTCACTGGGAATCGGGATGTGGTTGTCCAGGCCAGTCGACGAGGTGCCGCCGCTCAGCCGTCGACCGAGTTGTCCGTACTTTGCGACCAGAAGAATGTCGAACGACAGCTCGCTACGTTTCGTACTTCAGCCGATGAAAAGGAACCGATCGATTTTGTCGTATTGATGCGCACGGGAAAGAGTTCTGTTCCGCAGTTGACGGTTTCGGTGCAGACCAACGAAGACTCCAGCCCGCGAACTTTGCAGCTTCATCGGTTTCTGTTGCCGTGGGTTTCGGTTGCTGCTGGCAATTCTGCGGATGCAAAAGATGAACCGCAGCAGATCGCGGAAATAGAAGGCGGCAGTTGGGCTCGCGGTCGCAAAGTATTCCGCAGTGAAGCAGCCGGATGTTTTAAGTGTCATTCGATCGGTGGCAGTGGACCAAGAATTGGGCCGGATCTGATCAATCTTGTTCATCGAGATTACGCGTCTGTGGTTCGTGATGTCACCAATCCAGGCTTTGCCATCAATCCGGACTACATCGGGCATGTTGTCGCTTTGAATGACGGCCGAATTCTCACGGGTATATTGCAGTCAGACGGTGATCAATTGTTGCTGGGTGATGAAAAGGGTGTCATCACGAAGCTTTCGAAGTCAGACATCGACACGATGACAGTTTCAAAGACGTCGGTCATGCCCGCGGGGATTGCTCAGAAGCTGACTCCGGAGCAATGGAAAGATCTGATGACCTTTCTGCTGACGCGTCCGCCGCACATGCCTCTGGATTCACCGCTGACAGCTCCTCCACTGAGAACTCAAGCGGAAGTCACCGCGGCACTGGCCGGAGCACCGGAGGCGCCAACGGCGACTCGACCATTGAACATCGTGCTCGTGGATGGTCCCAAAGATCATGGGCCTGGTGAGCATGATTATCCCGCCTGGAAACAAGCCTGGCGGGAACTACTGGCGGCGGCGGAGAACGTGACGATCTCCACGGCCACCGAGTTTCCTTCTGACGAGCAACTGACACAAGCTGACGTTTTATTGTTCTTCCAGAAGGGCAGTTTCGCGGAAACTCGTCGAGGCAATCTGGATGCCTTTCTGGCTCGGGGTGGCGGAGCGGTCTACATTCACTGGGCCGTCAATGGCGATGACGATGTGCATGAGTTTGCCAAACGCATTGGCTATGCGTCGTGGGGCGGTCGTATTGGATTTCGCCACGGTCCGTTGACGTTGGAGATTCACAATACCGACCATCCGATCGTGCGTAATTTTGAGCAGATCCAGCTCTACGATGAGAGTTACTGGAAGCTCACAGGAGATCCGGGCGACGTGACGTTACTGGCGACGAGTATTGAAGAAGGTAATGCGACGCCTCAAATGTGGACTCGTGAAGTCGGCAAGGGGCGAGTCTTTGTGAGCATTCCCGGGCACTATAGCTGGACCTTCGATGATCCGCTGTTTCGAATTCTGTTGCTGCGAGGCATCGCGTGGGCAGCCAACGAGCCTGTGGACCGATTTAACGAACTTGTTCCGATCGGTGCGAGAATAGCACGGTGATCATCTTCGCTGGAGTTCTGTGAGCCACACGACATTGTTGGGCGTGTGTGGCATTGTCGTGAGCGTTTGGCACTTCACAGTTCAGGTGCCAGATTCCCGAAGCATCGTGCCGATGCTGAAAACGAAGATCCCAGCCAATAGGGAGATAGGCATTACAATCAGCCGGAAGCCATAAAAGAGCTGAAAAATGACGATCGCGGGGAGCATCGACAGGGCCGCTAACTGCATCAAAAGGCCTACAGTCTGTTTCATGATGGCGGTTCTCCGGATGCTTTCTGCTCTCAGTTCAGCCGCTTTAGTTTGCTGTCTGGATCGTATCAATTCAATCTGACTGCAGGCGATCATCGGATTCGGGAATCCCGTTTGTCACGGCATCGCTTGCCTTTGGTGCTCAGAGGGTAACAATATGCATGATGCAGGTTTCGGCTTTGCACTTTCCGATGTGTTGGCTCAATTGTCAGCAGATCTCGTCAAATTTCCAGGAGCACACGTATGAAGTTTTGGAGTTCCGTTGCAGTTGCGATGTCTGTCGCATGTCTTTCCGCAGGAGTAACTATGGCCGCCGATTCTGTTCATGAATTTAAGGCAAAGTCGATCGACGGCAAAGAAGTCGACCTGAAAGAGTACAAGGGCAAAGTGTTGCTGATCGTGAATGTCGCCAGTGAATGCGGCCTGACACCTCAGTACGAACAACTTCAGGCCTTGCACGAAAAGTACGGCGACAAGGGATTGGTTGTTATCGGCTTCCCATGCAATCAGTTCGGCGGCCAGGAACCGGGATCAGAAAAGGAAATCGTGAAGTTCTGTTCTGACAACTACAAAGTCACGTTTCCAATGATGAGCAAGATCGAAGTCAACGGCGAAGGCCAGACGGCTCTTTACAAGTATCTCAAAAGCCAGGATCCAGGCTTTGATTACCTGAAAGAAGACAAAGACCGAGCCACCAAGAAAGAAAAGATCAGCTGGAACTTTGAGAAGTTCGTGGTTGGCAAGGACGGCAAAGTTGCCGGTCGCATCAGCCCTCGCACCAGCCCGGATGACGCTGACGTGCTCGCTGTGATTGATGCTGAATTGAAGAAGTAGTTGTTTGGTGAAAAGATATTTTGGCTCGGCTTGCTGTGATGATTTCATACAGCATCGCCGAGCCAATTTCGTTTGATCGTTCTACGTTGCGTAGGCACGCCGCTCGGTCGGCGGGCGTTTTTTGCTCTGCCGTGTTGTAGA
The DNA here is from genome assembly GCA_903823635.1 of uncultured Planctomycetaceae bacterium. Taxonomy (GTDB): domain Bacteria; phylum Planctomycetota; class Planctomycetia; order Planctomycetales; family Planctomycetaceae; genus SXXK01. Next base: position 677 of record CAIJTV010001000.1, on the reverse strand, counting down.
GCTTTCTTGCTTCCGGCTTCTCGACCGAGGCAAACAAATAGCACACATTCCGGTCGGCGGAGCGACCGGTCTACGGTACACCCGTCGCTCCGTCGGCGGGAGTTGCCTCCGCGGGCGGCGTGGATTCTTCTGCCGGCAGCGGCCAGGGCTTCAGAGCCGGGTCGATGATCGTATTGAGTTTCCAGAGGCCGTCGATTTGGACGAAATCAACCTCGATCGGTAGAAGATTTTCAGGGGAGGTCCATGTCCAAAGGGCTCGAAGACTTGTTGGAACATCTCCGGGCCGAGGTTCACCGAGTGTGCCCGTGAATTGAAGAGGTAGTTTATTGTCCCTGCTTCGATTCCAGAGTAGTTTTCGAAGAAGCAATTCCCGGATGTTATTCTCTCCCGCCATTTTGATGCATTCTGCACGACGTTCGACTGCTGTCGAAGTGGGGCCTGAAAGTAGCGGTCCAACATGCCGAAGAGATTCCAAGCCATCAAGCAGATATGGGGCTTCTCCGGAAAACCTCCATCGACTTTCGTTGTTCACCCGATTCTGATCGTCAACCGGGGATATCAGCATCTCGCCGATCCATTCATTGCGAGCATCCTCGGTCATGTAGTTCAGGGCCGTTTGAAATCGCCCGTCAGCCATGGCTTCGCGGAAGGCTTCAACGGCGGCACGCGGTGAGGCT
>CAIJTV010000999.1:0-4396 GCA_903823635.1 uncultured Planctomycetaceae bacterium | reverse complement strand
CGGGCGTACCGTACACCCGTCGCTCCGCCGACGGGACTCGCTTCAGTGTACTGCACTCACTATTTGGATCGACGCATCTATCGCTGCCGATTGCGTTCGATATTTCGGAAGAAAGCACTCGCATCCAGGCCGGATCCCGTCACCTTCCGAATCATCTCCTCCGCCGGCATGCGATGTCCTGTTTGGTGCACGTGACTTCGTAGCCAGGCCAGCAGGTGCTGAAACTCACCGCCATCCAGATCACCCGTCATTCCGTGCGACGATTGATAGGCCTCCGTCAACTGAGCGGCATACAGACTTCCGATCGTATACGACGGGAAATAGCCGAACATCCCGGCGGCCCAGTGAGAATCCTGAAGCACACCGTCACTATCATTCTCAGGCAGGATTCCAAGTAGAGCTCGACTACGTTCGTTCCACGCGGAGGGCAGATCGGACACACTCAAATCACCCGATATCAGTGCCAACTCCAGTTCGTAACGCAACAGAATATGCAGATGGTACGAGACTTCATCGGAGTTCACTCGGACCGACTCACGACGCACGGCATTCACGACTCGGAAGAATGTTTCACCAGTCAGGCCAGCGGATGCATCCGGAAAGATGGCTTCGATTGTCGGAAGCCATCGATCCCAGAACGCTCGACTTCGCCCCACATGATTTTCCCAGAGCCGTGATTGCGATTCATGCAATCCCATGCTGGGAGCTTCCCCCAGAAATGAATCGCGATCCGTCGGCATAAAACCCTGATCATAAAGCCCATGACCACCTTCATGCAGCGCAGTTAGCACGGCGCTGGGAAGATCGGACTCACGCAGTCGAACGGTTAGACGAACATCGTGAACGCCCATCTGCGATGTAAATGGATGAGTTGATCGATCCATGCGCCCACGTTCGAAGTCAAAACCGATCGCTGTCAGGATTCGACGGCACAGATCCCACTGGCCAGCTTCGGCAAATATTCTTCCGTCTAACAGACTGTGATCATTTGCTGTTTCCGCCGACCATTTTTCGACCAGTGGAACAAGCTTCAGTTTCAGATCAGCCAGCACAGGCTCAAGACGCGAACGGCTCATGCCGGGTTCGTGTTCCTCCAGCATTGCATCATACGGGTCACCGCCTCGAGACAACGTGACCGCTCGTTCCCGAACCAGCGTCAGCAGCTTCTCAAATGACGGCGCGAACAAAGAAAAATCGGCCTGGGCGTAGGCGTCTTCCCAGGCTCCCAGCGAGCGAGATTTTGCCTTCGCGAGATCTCGCACCAATTCTTCCGGAAGCGACAAGGCCTGACGTCGCAGTCGCCGAATCAACGCCAGTTCTCGCGACCAGCGTTCATCGCCTTCTCGCTGCTGAGCGACTTCTTCGACCAGATCGCCCAGACTGTCGGCCGTCAGCATCGAGTGACGAAGTCCTTCCAAAGTCGCCAACTGCTCGCCGCGCTGCACACGTCCCATCGACGGCATCTTGGTTTCTTCGTCCCAGCCCATTAGACCGATCGTCTGATCCAGATGCAATAACTCCGAGATCTTCGCGCGAAGTGTCTGTTCAGCGCCTTCCGTGCGAACCGGAGTTCGTCGCGGCATCTTCAGTTCGCGCGGAGGACGAGCGATCAACACCGCGGCCAGCCCACCATGTTGTGCGACGTTCACAACCTGCTTCTGGGAGACTCTGCAGAGTATTCCCAGGCCGTTCTCCGTCGAGGCAAATCCCATGACCGAATAGAACGGCTCTTCAAACACAGTGCCGTTGGGGCCGACAATCGGGAACTCATGAACCGGCAGTCGAGCGACCGACTGCAGCACCCATGACTGTTCGGGGTGATCGTAAAACTTCGCCGCGTCGTCGATCAGACGATCCCATTCGGCTTGATCGGTTGCAGCTCCCAGCGTCACACCTTTGCCGCCGTAGCCGCGATTCGGCTTCATCACCAGACGTTCACGATTCTTCTTCGCAAAGTCCAGCAGGTGTCCTTCCTTGCCGTGCGGCAGCGTCGTGCGGCGATCACCGATGATTCGAGTCCAAAGGACATGGCGCCGAAACAGACGTCGTTCTTCGGCCGTGAATAATCGTGATGCGATGGATTCATCCGTCATCAATTCCCAGCAGCTCTTGTGATCGAAATCTCCGACCATCGACGAGACAACTCGGTTCTGCCGAAACAGCAAACGCATGGCTTCCAGAGGCTTCCCAATCTCTTGTTCCAGAGCCACCAGATCTCGCATTTCGTAGTCGCGATAGGCGACGTCGATCTGGACATCTTCGTAGTAAACCTCATCGCCCTCAACGCGCAGTTCACAAGGATCGGCATGGACGATTGTCAGACCGTGAAGTTCCGAAAGATGTTGTCTCAGAATGGACTGTTCGTTGGGACCATCCTGAGCATACTTCGGCTCCACAAGACACAGGCGACAGCTGTTCCGACCAATGGCGCGTGAATGATCGATCAGCACCTGCAGAAACAATTCTCGCTGGTCACGAGGCAATTCGATGTCCAGTTCCGGATCCTGCGCCAACAGGGTCGGCACCACATCATGCATGACAAGCTGTTCGGCCAGCGGCGCGTAATGGATGCCGCCGACGCCGGAGAGATTGGGCTCAAGAAACAGCAAAGATTCCTGCCAACCTGCAGACGTGAAATCACAGACCGCATCCAGTCGGCCGTAGATCGGGTTGTGTTGCTGGTGCTGAGGAGTCCAGGTATCTCGCAGCCAGTGTTCTTCCTCCGGCGTGATGGCCAGAATCCGGCGTACCTGTTCGTCTTTCAAGTAAAGATCCGGCAGCCGCTTCAAGGCCTCAGACAGTTTCAGGCAGACATGGTCCACATAACTGAGCTGTTCAGGCATCGCCAGCAGCGGACGCAACATGATGCGAACAGGTTCTTCGACACCATCACGTTCGTAGCAGACAGCATTTGCCATCGCATCGGTCCGCAGCCGTTCTGAAATGCGAGCCAGCGCACCGTCCCCGACCCGCTGCGCCGCCTTGCGCACACGATTGTCGAGAGTCGATCCAAACAAACCTACAGATTCGGCAGGACTGAGCATGCTACTTCTTCGCACTCGCCAGCTCGAGCATGAAGCTCTGCAGGCGGGCGGCCATTTCGTTGCCGTTGGGGGCGAGGCCGGCCATGATCATAGCGTTGGCGTGAAGTTGCTGACCGCAGTCCTGGATGAAACGATAGTTGCTCTCGTTCGATGCCAATGAAGAAAGACGCTGGACCAGTTCCGCATTTGGATTCAGCTCCAGAATCATCTTCTGCATTTCAAAGTCCGGCGTATTCATTCGCAGTACTTTTTGGAGCGTGGTGCTCATGGACCCCTGAGCATTCACGAGGCAGCAGGCGGATTCCGTCAGTCGTTCAGAGCGACGGACGTCCTGAACCTGATCACCAAGAGCTTCTTTGATCAGACTCAGGACGGTATCGAAGTTCTCCGGAACGCTCTGAGCAGCCTTTTCAGCTTCTGCCTTTTCTTCCTCAGACTTAGAGGCATCCTCAGCCTTGGGTGGCAACTGCAGATCAGCCGAGTCGACTGAAACGATATCCTTCTTGTCGAACTCACGCAGATGCGACAGAATAAATTCGTCCGCTGGATCTGTCAGAATCAGCACTTCCAGATTTCGTGAGCGGAAGACTTCCAGATTCGGATCACGCAGGACAGCATCCGGATCGGTACCGCAAGCGTAGTAGATCTGTTCCTGACCTTCCTGCAGGCGGCTGCAGTAGTCGGGCAATGAAATCAGTTCGGTGGTACCCATCGAATGAGTCGACCCGAATCGCAGCAACTTGGCCAGACGATCGCGATTGTCAAAGTCCGCGGTGATGCCTTCACGAAGAGTCGAGCCAAACTCCTTATAGAACTTGAGATAGGACTCTTTGTTCTCTTCGGAGAATGAATCGAGATGATCAAGAACCTTCTTTGTGATCACCTTCTGCATCTTGCGGAAGACGGTATTGTCCTGCAAAGCTTCGCGAGACACGTTCAGCGGCAGGTCGGCTGAATCCACGATGCCACGCAGGAATCGCAGATAGTCCGGCAGCAAATCGCGATTATCATTCTGCACCAGAATACGCTTGGCACAAAGATGCAGACCATGATCTGAACGGCCGAAGCCCATCTTTTCAAGGTTCGCGTCAGGGCAGTACAGAATACTATAAAACTGAAACGGTGAATCTGCTGACAGGTGCAGATGCCACAAAGGTTTCTGGCCAGGATAGTGAGTCAGGTATTCGAAGAAGTTGAGGTACTGCTCTTCGGTCACCGTATTCTTTGGCTCCACCCAAATCGGCGGCTGATTATTGATGTGCTCCGCTTCGAGGTAGATTGAATGTGGCACGAACGTGGAGTACTTCCGCAGGATGTACTTCAGTCGCACTGGCTCGGTAAATTCATCAAGT
>CAIJTV010000998.1:0-2337 GCA_903823635.1 uncultured Planctomycetaceae bacterium | reverse complement strand
CACCAGGAAAATTGGCGAAGACGTTGCGGCAATGGCATTGGATGGGCTGCGAGTACTGGGAGTCGCACGAGGTCGGTTTTCTAATGCGACGTTGCCCGGAGAGCAACACGACTTCACGTTTGAATTTTTGGGACTCGTCGGACTTGCGGATCCGATTCGTCCGACCGTACCTGCGGCTGTTGCAGAATGCTATACGGCCGGGATCCGCGTGGTGATGATTACCGGCGACCATCCCGCCACAGCCAAAAGCATCGCGATGCAGGCGGGGATTAAGCCCGTGAATGAAATCATGACGGGCCCTGAACTTGAACAACTGGAAGATGCTCAGTTGCAGCAGCGTGTGCGAGCGATCAATGTGTTTGCTCGGATGGTTCCCGAACAGAAGCTGCGACTGGTCAACGCCCTCAAGTCCGGCGGCGAGATCGTCGCGATGACCGGCGATGGCGTCAACGACGCCCCGGCACTCAAGGCCGCTCATATCGGTATCGCAATGGGCGGACGAGGCACGGATGTCGCGAGGGAGGCTGCTTCTCTTGTTCTGCTTGATGATGATTTCGCATCGATCGTTCATTCTGTCCGCATGGGACGAAGGATCTACGATCACCTGCAGAAGGCGATGACGTATATTGTGGCCGTGCATGTGCCAATCGCCGGGATGTCGATTGTTCCCGTGCTGCTCGGCGGTCCGATTGCCTTGATGCCGGTCCACATTCTGTTTCTGGAACTGGTGATCGACCCAGCGTGCTCGGTTGTTTTCGAAGCGGAGCCAGAAGATGCCGGGGTGATGAATCGACCGCCGCGAGATCCCAAAGCAAAACTTTTTGGACGCCGATTGCTGGGTCTTGGTTTGCTTCAGGGATTGACTGGCTTCCTGATCGTGCTGGCTATTTACCTGTCAGCGTTGTGGGGTTGGCTGAAGGCTGACGACGCGATTGCCTTGAGCTTCACGACGCTGGTCTTTGCCAATCTGGGACTGATCTTTGCTAACCGCTCGTGGACTCGCACGATCTGGTCGACGATGAAGGTTCCCAACGTCGCTTTGTGGTGGGTCGTCGGAGGTACCGTGTTGTTTCTGAGCGCCACGCTCTACGTGCCGTTCCTGCGAAGACTTTTCCACTTCTCGACGCTGCACGTGAATGATCTGGCACTTTGCCTTGCCGGGGGATTTGTTAGCGTGATTTGGTTCGAGGGCTTGAAGGTGCTTCGGCGAACGTCGCGGAAATAAACCGGCGGCCGTGGGGTGCGGAGAAGCCGCGAGCGATCAGATCATGCTGGCTCAGCACAGAGACCTATCAGGCGAACGGTCGCACACAGTGTGCCTTGACGGCCAGATGTGAGTCATCAGGCAAGGGACGATTTCGCCACTGATGCTGCTCGTTCACCGCATTGTCTGCACAATTGCGTCGCTTGTCTCAGACTGTGGGATGTGAGTGCCGCGGATTGATATTTGCTGCTCTTCAGAGTGGTCGCAGTTCATTGGAGGCATCCGACAATGGGGTGCCTCCTCTTCATTTTCTGCAATCCAGGGAGACAGCAATGCCACGAGTCCTGATTTGGGATCTTCCGACACGAATCTTTCACTGGCTGCTGACAATCGGCTTCTTCGCCGCGGCAGCGATCTCACTTGCTGCGGATGACGACAGTTCGTTGTTCTCGGCACACATGATTCTGGGGATCGTGCTGGGCGTCATGGTTATGCTGCGAATCGTGTGGGGCTTCGTCGGGACGCAACATGCTCGGTTCACTTCGTTTCTATTTAGTCCTTTATCGCTGATGAAGTATGCATTCGGTGCGGTGAAGGGTTCGGAACCTCGGTCCATCGGCCACAATGCGGGTTCAAGCTATGCCATTTTTGCGATGCTGGGGCTGCTTCTGGCGACAGCGGTCACGGGGTTGATGATTTCCAATGGCAATGAAGCGGGCGAAGAGCTGCACGAGATTGCTTCCTACTCTCTGATGGCTGTTGTCGCCGTCCATATCGTCGGTGTCGTGTGGTATTCGCTTCGGCACAAAGAGAACATTACTTTGAGCATGCTAACGGGCTGTAAGGAGGCATCCGCTGACGACGCTATTCCATCCAGCCGCCCGATCGTGGGAATTGTCTTCCTGTTGTTGATCAGCTTCCTGACAGTACGACTGTTGCAGAACTACGACAGGGCCTCCGGGACGACAACGTTTCCCGGGCTGGGAATCACGATTCCTCTCGGAGAATCTGAGGGCTCCGAAGGTGGAGGTGGCGATGACAATGATTGAAGGATCAAGTATTGAATAATGTCTGTTTGCCGATGAGCGAGAAATACTGATGGCGACATTACCGATCTTCGAGGACCTTGGCAT
>CAIJTV010000997.1:0-5492 GCA_903823635.1 uncultured Planctomycetaceae bacterium | reverse complement strand
GATCAGTTGGCTGACCGTCATGCTGTTTATTCCCCTCGTCGCCTTGATTGCCAAGTCCATTTCTCTTTCTCCTGCAGAGTTTCTGGCAGCGGCCTGGTCGGAGCGTGCTCGAGCGGCTTATACTCTGACGTTCGGAGCGGCAGCCATCGCCGCTGTCGTTGACGTTATCCTGGGCCTTCTGTTCGCATGGGTGATTGTGCGATATCGTTTTCCGGGTCGTCAGATGCTCGATGCGATCGTCGACCTTCCCTTCGCGCTGCCGACGGCCGTGGCCGGGTTGGTCTACTCCAGCCTTTATGTCAAGAACGGCTGGTTCGGGCAGTTCCTCGTTCCGTTGGGAATTGAAGGAGCGTACTCCCGATTTGCGATTGTGCTGGTCCTGATTTTCCTGGGGCTGCCATTCGTCGTACGAACAGTGCAGCCACTTCTGTCGAGCCTGGAAGGCGACATAGAAGAAGCGGCCGCATCACTGGGAGCCTCACGTTGGCAGACGTTTACGCGGGTCATCTTGCCGTCGGTGATGCCAGCACTCTACACAGGATTTGCCCTGGCGTTTGCTCGCGGGCTGGGCGAGTACGGCTCCATCATCTTTGTCTCGACGAACATCCCATACAAGTCCGAGATCGCTCCGATGCTGATCTACTCGCGGCTGGAAGACTACAAGTACGAAGAAGCCACCGCGATCGCTGTTGTATTGCTGGCCGGATCCATAACGACTCTGATGCTGATTAACTGGCTTGAAGCAAGGAATCGCCGCTATGCACGTTAACTCTGTCAGAACTCAAAAAACCGCGGGCAGAATGGTGGCGAACGAACCGCTGTGGTTTCGCGTCCTGCTGATCTCGCTCTGCTATCTGATCGCCATCGTGCTGATTATCGTGCCGCTGATCTATGTCTTCGTGCAGGCGTTTTCCGAAGGGATTTCCGGCTGGTGGCATAACCTTTTCAATGACGCGGAAACGCGGCATTCCGTTTTTCTGACACTGATCGTCGTGCCACTGGCTGTGCTGGTGAATACTGTTTGCGGAGTTGCCGCTGCGTGGACATTGACCAAGTTTAAATTTCCCGGTCGAACACTGCTGATGACGGCACTCGATCTGCCGTTCGCTGTTTCACCGGTTGTGGCTGGCCTGATGTTTGTGTTGTTGTACAACCTGCGAACCGGCTACTTCGCTCCGTTTCTGAATGCAATAGGGTTCAAGATCATCTTTGCCTGGCCAGGCTTAGTGATGGCTACAATGTTCGTGACCATCCCGTTTGTGGCTCGCGAATTGATTCCTCTGATGCAGGCCCTTGGTGATGACGAAGAACTGGCCGCCGTCAGCCTCGGTGCATCGCCATGGCAGATCTTCTGGCGCGTGACTTTGCCGAATATCAAATGGGGCCTGTTGTTCGGAGTGATCCAGTGCAATGCCCGTGCGATTGGCGAATTCGGAGCGGTCTATGTTGTTTCCGGCCGCATCGAACGAGAAACCTACACGATGGCTCTGCGAGTCGAAAAGCTGTTTCAGGATTACAACAACCCCGGCTCCTACGCGGTTGCGTCAGTCCTGACCTTGATGGCTCTTTCGACGCTGGTGCTGAAGATCATTCTGGAACGAATGGTCGCCGCATCGATGGAGCAGAGTTCAGCAGAATAGCATTGAGGTTTTAAGTCAGGTTTACCACGGAGGTCACAGAGAGCACAGAGGTGAATCGCAGAGTTACTTCACAGCTCTGTCATTACATCGAAGGATCCTCTTTGCTGTTCCGTTCTCTGTGTTTTCCTCCGTGTTCTCTGTGTCCTCTGTGGTGAAAAACTGCGATTCATTGACCCACTGTTAGGTAATTGCCATGAGTATCTCGGTTCAAAATCTTTCGAAGCGGTTCGGTGATTTCGTCGCTTTGAAGAACGTCAATCTTGAAGTTCCCTCAGACAGTTTAACGGCATTGCTGGGACCTTCAGGTTCGGGCAAGACGACACTGCTGCGAATCATCTCCGGGCTCGAGAGTGCTGACGAGGGCAGCATTTTGTTCAAGGATGAAGACGTGACGACTCGCTCGGCCCGCGACCGAGAAGTGGGTTTCGTCTTTCAGCACTACGCACTGTTTCGTCACATGACCGTGTTTGAAAACGTGGCGTTTGGAATGCGAGTTCGCAATTCGCCGAACAACGAGGTCCGTGAACGAGTCAACGAGCTGCTGCATCTTGTGCGACTCGAAGGGCTCGGGCAACGATATCCTTCCGAGCTTTCCGGTGGGCAGCGTCAACGTGTCGCTCTGGCTCGAGCACTCGCGGTGAAGCCTCGCATGCTGTTACTTGATGAACCCTTCGGCGCGCTGGACGCCAAGGTGCGACAGGAGCTGCGAACCTGGCTGCGAAAACTGCATGAAGAGATGCATGTGACAACGGTGTTCGTGACGCACGATCAGGAAGAGGCCTTTGAGATGGCTGACCAGGTTGTGGTGATGAGTCAGGGACATATTGAGCAGACCGGGACACCTCAGGCCGTGTTTGATAATCCTGCGACATCGTTCGTCATGGATTTTCTGGGCAACGTGAACGTGTTTCACGGTCGAGTTCAATCGGGGCGAGTTCAGATGGGGCCGTTCAGTCTGCAGTACGATGAGTACCAGAATGAGGAGCCACGGAATGCAACCGCCTACGTAAGACCTCACGAGCTGGACATCGATCGATCACCTTCACAGGCATCGCTGCTGGGAAAAATCAAGCAGATTAATCCGGCGGGTTCTGTGCTAAAGGTTCGAGTCGCCGTCGAAGAGTTTGGCGTTGAGCTGAACATCGATGTGACGCATTATCGAGCCAAACAGTTGGAGCTGAAACTCAACGATATTGTCTACGTGCATCCTCGATCAGTCCGCGTCTTTATGCCGGAGACAGATTATGTGATTTGATTTCCACACGCGGAATTCGAGATTTCATATCTCAAATTTCGATTTTGAAATCCCAAACCATTACGACTCCCGACACAACCCGTGTTGACGTCAGACCTGTAATCCCTGTAGATTCCTTAACAATACTGCTGACCGAAAAACTCGGAGGCCGTTGCGTTTCATTGAAAACGCAGCGGCCTTTTTTCGTTTGTACTTTTCAATTTGGACCCTCCTATGCCACGCTGGTTTGCTGATAATTCTCTTTCCATCGGTCGTACGCCACTCGTTCGATTGAACCACGTGATCGATGGCGCTCCCGCCACAGTGCTGGCAAAGATCGAAGGACGAAACCCAGCCTACTCAGTCAAGTGCCGTCTGGGCGCCGCCATGATCTGGGATGCGGAGAAAAAGGGACTGCTCGGACCGGGCAAAGAACTGGTCGAACCCATCAACGGTAACACGGGCATCGCACTGGCATTCGTCGCTGCGGCAAAACGCATTCCGCTCACGATGCCAAAGACGATGAGCATCGAACGAAGAAATTTGATGCTGGCCTTTGGGGCAAAGCTAGTGCTCACCGAAGGGATCTTTTTCTGCTGAAATGTGGACAGTCTTCAGTGAAGTTTTACCGAACCGATCAAGTCTGCAAATTGTCTGTCAAATAAATATACACGACTGTGTTGATGATGTATTTGTGAAGTCAAGTTTTCCGGGACGGGAGTTAAAGGTACGGTGAGCATGAAAATAGAACGCTTCAGGAAATCTCCAATGACATCACGCCTTCCAATCGTGCTGTCGTGTTTGCTGTTTTCAGTGAGTCTGGCCGGCTGCGGTGAGGCCGCAAAGCCATGGGAGATTGTGGTGCCGGCCAGCGGAAAAATTGCCTTCGAAGGTAAGCCCGTTGAAGGAGCAGAGCTGACATTGACGCCGGTCTCTGCTGACGTCCCGGCAACAGTTCGCCCGTCTGCAAAATCCGTTGCTGACGGATCCTTCAGTTTGGGGACCTACGGCACCGGCGATGGTGCTCCCGCCGGCGAATACAAAGTCAGTGCTGTCTGGTTCAAGCTTGTGAACAGCGGGGGCAGTATGGTGCGAGGCGATAACGCACTCCCTGCAAAGTATGCGAACCCGGAAACGTCCGGGATCCGTGTTGTGATCAGTGATTCGGAAACCGCGATTCCTGCGATCGATCTTAAGAAGTAGTGATAGCGTGCTCTGTTGGTTGATGCCGTTTGTTTTTCAGGGCGTTACTCACGCCACTTCCATTTTAAGAAAAGGTCTCAGGGTTTATGAAAAAGTTTCGTTTCAGTTCATTGTCTGTGGCTCGTCCGGACTCTCGACGCGGGTTTACGTTGATCGAACTACTTGTTGTGATTGCCATCATTGCAATTCTGATTGCATTGTTGCTGCCTGCAGTTCAGCAGGCCCGTGAGGCTGCTCGTCGAACACAGTGTAAGAATAACCTGAAGCAACTCGGACTGGCGATCCACAATTTTGCAGACATCTTCAGTGTTCTTCCGGTTAGCAGTCGTCCTCCAGGTGTGGGCACGAAGAGACTAGCCGGATTCGTGAAGATCCTTCCTCAATTGGAACAGGCCAATCTGTATACGAAGTATGACCAGTCACTTCAGTGGAGTAACCCCGATCCTACGATGCGATCCGTCGTGAGCACTCGGTTGCCTGCCTTTGAGTGTCCTTCATCCGCTGCTCAACTGAAACTGGACGGCGACCCGGACGTTACGACGACTCCATCAGGATATGCGGCCAACATGGTTGCTACGTCAGACTATGCACTGTCAAAGGGAGTGGATGTGAACATTAACGCCTTCCTTCCAACTACGGCTCAGGCGACATTTCCGATCACTGGAAACTTCGTCGACCCAACGGCACCTGCTCACAGATACTTTGCCGGCATGCATGCTCAGAATGTGGATTCAAAGTTCCGCGACGTGACGGACGGCTTGTCAAACACGGTTTCCGTGATTGAATCGGCCGGACGACCAACCGTTTACCGCCGCGGTCCACGACCATTCGGTGTTGTGCCGACCAACCGCGTGAACGCCGGTGGATGGTGCCGCCCGGCGAGCGATGTTCTGGTAATGAGCCAGCGCGCCGACGGCTCCGCTTTGGGCGGAACGACTCCCTTTAATGCAACCAACGGTCACAATGTTGGAGCCGAAACCTATCCGACCGGTGCCTACGGCGTTCAGGGGACAGGCCAGCCGTTTTCATTCCACACCGGTGGTGCTCAATTCCTCTTCGGCGACGGCAGTGTGGCCTTTATCAGCGAGAACGTTGACCTTACTCTGTTTGCTGGCCTCATAACACGCGGCAACGGCGAAGTGGTTCAGGTTCCATAAGCATCTCGCACAGCTCTTCCAACCTTATACCGGACAGCGTCCCAGCGCTGCCCGGTTTTTCCATTGCACGAAGGATCTGTGCGATGTCTGAACCTGGACTTCGTCTGACAAATCTTGATGCACTGGCCGAAGCTGCAGAATGCCTGCGGACGATTGCTCACCCGCATCGCCTGAGAATCCTGAAGATTCTGACACAGAGCGAACATTCCGTCGGCGAACTAGCGGACGCCTGTGAATTGCCCAGCGCTATGATGTCGG
>CAIJTV010000996.1:0-4728 GCA_903823635.1 uncultured Planctomycetaceae bacterium | reverse complement strand
TCTGCCTTATTCAATTCCATCAGATGACGAAGCGTACGAAGGTTCAACTCCATACGACCTTCGATCTGCTCCTTACGCACATCTTCGGTTTCAGATGTTCGCAGAGTTCGCTCGAAAGGCAATTCGCCGCGACGAACCTTTTCGATGGTCTCGACGGCAATGTTCAATGCGAAGTCCGACTCAAGCATATGTCGACGCATACGCTTGCGAGTGATTTCGATCTGCTTGGCAAGAAAGATTTCTCGATCACGAGTCAGCAGCGGGATGTTCCCCATCTGGCTGAGATACATTCGGATCGGGTCACGAGATGACAACGCTGATGTTTCAGGCCCCAGAAGCGCGCGAGCGGCTTTCTCGGCCTGAGCCTGCTTGACCTCTTCCTCGACCGGTGGTGGTTCGAGGTTGATATCCGGGTCTTCGATAAAGTCGAGCCCAGCGTCGTCCAGACAGATGATCAGCGAATCGACCATCAGCGGGTCGCCGCCTTCGTCAGGCAGCCAGGCATGCGCCTGCTGTACCGTGACAAATCCTCGCTCTTTTCCCTGCTTGATGATCGCCTTCAATCCAGCATCCAGACGATACACGCGATTCCCCTTTTCAGAGTTCCATCATTTGTCACAACGCGTGTCGCCGACAAACAATGGCGGAGCATTCCGCTCCCGGTTTTAACGAGTGTCCGTGCCTCCGTGGTGAGACACACGCATCGTCAGCACACCGCTGACGAGCCCTGCCAGTTCGACTCCTGCTCAGATATGAGCGACCGGCTGTTTCAGCAAACCAGCATACCCATGAATCTGAAAAATCAATCGACCGTCAGGCCAAAAAAACAAGGATCAGCAGATCCGTCTCGAAGTCAGTTACACCAACTTCCGGAATTCAACTGAAACTCCCAATTCCAAACACCACTCACTTGAGTCCAATCTGCGGATTATTCGCGTCCGGACCGCCTCACGTCAACGTTCTGGGCCGATAGTTTGTTGTCTTTCTTTAACTGCGTCTGATGTTTTTCTCGAATCACCGTTTACCAGACTCACAAAATTCCAGGCCATTTCGCAGCCTCGACCAAACAAATCTGCCGCAGAGGATCGCTTTTCATTAGACTGCAGCCTCGCAGATTGAATGCATCCTTGTTTCATTTCAACATCTCCTTTCGCCTGACTGTTCATGGCCTCGCCGAATAACAAATCGAAATCGTCCAAAGACTCCAGCGGTCCAGAACGCCAGATTGTGTGCAGCAATCGCAGGGCTCGCCACGAATACGATGTGCTGGATGAGATCGACTGCGGCATCGTGCTGACGGGCAGCGAAGTCAAAAGCATTCGTAACAACAAGATCACAATCGAAGAAGCGTACGCCCGCGTCGATGACCACGAAGTCTGGCTCGTTGATTGCGATATCGCCGAATACGCTCAGGCCAGCATCTACAACCATGCCCGCCAGCGAAAAAGAAAACTGCTGCTGAATCGACGCGAAATTCGCAAGTATGTCGAAGCTGCTGAAAGTGATGGACAAACACTCATCCCCCTAGCGGTGTTCTTTCAACGCGGGCTGGTGAAGATCCGCCTGGGGTTATGCAAAGGCCGCAAGCTTCACGACAAACGTCAGAAGCTCAAAGAACAGGATGCTCGAAAAGAAATGCGCGAAGCCAAAGCTCGGAAGTGATCCGCTTTCTACGAGCGATCACTCATCTGTTGCCTTCGACACTCATAAAGCACAATGCCAGCCGCGACGGCGGCGTTTAGTGACGCAACCCCGCCCAGCATTGGAATGGCAACCGGAGCGCTCGCCTCAGCCAATAGTTCCGGAGCAATTCCCGCGGATTCAGAACCAACAATCATCGCCTGAGCCCCGCGCATGTCGCAGTTCCAAAGCAGACTGTCAGACTTCTCTGAGGCGGCCAACACGCTCACGCCGTGCGTCTTCAACTCACGCAGTGCCTCAAGAACATCGGGGACTCGATAAATCGAAAGATGATTGACCGCTCCGGACGAAGCTCGCGCGACATGCGGGGTCACCGACACCTGAGCCCGCTCACCGATAATCACACCATCCACCTGTGACGCATCGCAGCATCGAAGAATGGCTCCAAAATTGTGCGCATCCTGGAGACGATCACAGACAACAAACAGCGGCGGCAGATTGCGCCCAGCAGCAGATCGTTCTTCGGCTGATTGTCGGAGCAGCAGCTGCAGATCTTCGAACGTGCCGCAGGGGAATTCACCCATCCGAGCCAGAAAGCCCTGATGCTCTTCCGTGCGACACAATTCTGTGAGCCGAGAACCCGGTAGCTCCTGAAGTCGAAGCCGAACCGCTGAAGCCAGCCGGCCAGCCTCATCAATGATCTCACGAGGCAAATCTTCGTCCAGGAGCAGCTCAACGACGGGCCAGCGGCCTGCTGTGAGGGTTTCCATGACGGCGTAACGCCCCCACAACCAGCTTCTTTGGTGACTTGCGGCGAGACTGCGGGACGTCTTTTTCTGTGAACTTCGGCTCATTTGCGGAGTCTAATGGCCAGAGGTCCGTGTGTGCCAGCGCCTTCCGGGAATCCTGACTCATCAGCCGGGAATCCTCAAATCATGGCATTTCTTCGTCTCCGCATCTCTGCGAGAATCCAGAGCGAAGCGGTCGATTCGAAAAACCAGGCACGTCACGCCATAGGAACTCCCCTTGGTTCACTGCTCGAAATTCCCTATCGTCCGCGTCAAATTCCTGAAACTCTTAGTTCTCGAGGTTCCAGTGGTCGCAGGACCGCTGACGATTCCATGAAACGCACTCTGCTTAAATCCAAGATTCATCGAGCCACCGTGACCGACGCCAGCTTGCATTACGAAGGCAGCGTGACGATCGATCCTCAACTCATGGAAGCCGCCGACATTGTCGAATGGGAACAGGTTGACGTTCTCGATATTAATAATGGCAACCGTCTGACGACCTACGCGATCAGTGGTGAACCCGGCTCCGGAGTCATCTGCCTCAACGGCGCCGCGGCGCGACTGGTCCTGATCGGTGACCTCGTGATCATCTGCAGCTATGCTCAGTATTCAGAAGAAGAGCAGCGCAAGCACGTGCCGAAGGTTGTGCGAGTCGACAAGAATAATCACATGATTGCGTCCTGAAGTATTCCGACTGTGAACAATCGGCCCCATCACTCCCATAATTCACATCACTCCCATCGCCACCCCTATTCCGAATCGAAATCCGTAAACGGCAAAGTCGGTGAACTTCGCTCCGCCATTCCTTCTTTAAAATGGCGACGACAGACGGAGACGTAGCTTTCGTTGCCGCCGACTTTGATCTGTTCTCCTGATCGAAGCGGCTTCCCGTCGCCATCAATCCGCAGCACCATGGTTGCCTTACGACCACAGTGACACACGGTTTTGATTTCTGACAAGACATCGGCCCACGCCAACAGGTACTGACTGCCTTCGAAGAGCTGTCCCCGGAAATCGGTTCGCAGTCCGTACGCCAGCACCGGGATTCCTTCCAGATCGGCGATTTCGCCCAAGTCAAAAACCTGCCGCTGAGTCAAAAACTGAGCTTCATCGACAAACACACACGCCAGCCGATCTTCCGCATGATGCTTTCGGAAAATCTCCAGCAGTGAATCTGTTAACGAAAATGCGATCGCGTCGGCTTTGAGCCCGATTCGTGACGCGATTTTTCCGATGCCATCGCGCACGTTGAGTTGTGGGGTCAGCAACATCGGACGCATCCCGCGTTCCTGATAGTTGTAGGCCGCCTGCAACAACGTTGTCGACTTGCCGGCGTTCATCGCCGAATAATAAAAATACAGCTTGGCCATGACGGCTCCGGAATCCTCAAATAGTCGCTGGCTCGAACTGTCCTTGAATGGTCACGATCAAATGTCGACGTCCACCGCTATTGCGATGTTCGCACAAATAAATCCCCTGCCAGGTTCCGGTCATTAATCGTCCGCTGGAAATGGGGATCGATAGCGACGGGCCAGTCAACGTGGCCTTCACATGAGCCGGCATGTCGTCGGCGCCTTCACACGTATGCCGATATGGCCAGGATTCCGAAACCAAACGATCAAGAGCCATCCCCATATCGATTGGCACATCCGGGTCAGCGTTCTCATTGATGGTCAGTGAGGCTGACGTATGCTGGATGAAAACATGCATCAGCCCCATTCGGCATCTTCGCAAATGTGGCAACTCACGCAAAACATGCGAAGTGATCAAATGACATCCGCGCGGAAACGCTGGCAGGACAATTTCGGTCTGGAACCATTCGCTGTTTGGCATCGACATTTTGGCTCTGGTGATCTTTCTCAACACTCAACACAATTGGAACTCAGGCAAAGTACACAACGCATGCAGTCCTTCGGTCAGCGCAGAGGACGTGCCCGGTTTCAGCAACGCCTCAACACGCTCCCGCGCGGCGTCTGGAATGCGAACAGCAAACAACAATGTTTCGAAGTAGTCAATCAACGCGCGGGAGTTCGTGAGTTTTCGCGTTGCCAGGTATTCTCGCAACGATTCTTTTCCAAAGCGAGTTTTCTCGTTGGTAATCAACAGACGAACAAGATTCGATCGCCCCAGCAGCGTTGAAGAATTGATCCACGTGCGTCCGCCGTCCCAGCCTTTGACGCTCGGTGGTTGGAAAAGTTGTTGTCCCATCAAGTCGCCGGCGTCAATGAGTGACTTCATCTCGCGCGGCGGCGTACCGAGGCTGCGCACGGTTTGCACCATCAACTGCGTTGGGCTC
>CAIJTV010000995.1:0-1699 GCA_903823635.1 uncultured Planctomycetaceae bacterium | reverse complement strand
GTCTTCTCCCCATGCTGAACTCCCTTGATTAACAACATGCCAGAGTTACTTATATGCGGTACTTACATCCATGTTTCAGCAGCAGATCAGCAGATCAGCAGATCAGCAGATCAGCAGATGCTTCTCCCTTTTACGCGCCACGGGGCGGGTTTCTGAAAGACTGTACGACACGCGGTTTGACTGAACGTGTGACGTACATTTGAAGATTATTTGGTGTTGAGACAGAGAAGCCTGACGGAACAGTTGGTGTCTTCTCTCCTTGCTCAACGTCTTTAAGCAGCTAAGTTTAGAGCTTAATCATGTCAAAGTTAATTCCATTCCTCAGACCTGCGGCAGAAGAGTTTCCCTCGTTCTATTGTGCGACTGTGGTTGCGCATCTGAAAGAGGGGACGACACGCGGTTTGGCTCAACGCATGACGTACATTTGTAACATTGTCTGGATGACCTGCCTGCTCTGCAGTGCGGTGTGGGTTTCCACGGTCCAGGCAAAGGCGCAGGAACCACAAGCGGATTCTTCGTCGCCGTCGGTCAAGTATGTTTCCAATGGTCAGTTTTCGATTCCGTTTGAGATCGCTCCGGCCAATGAGCCACGCCTGAAAGCTGTTCTTTTATTGCAGGATCGAGAGACTGGCGGATGGAACATCTGGAAGAAAGAGGCTGCTTCCAAAAAGATGTTTTCTCTGACCGGAGTGAAGGACGGAGAATACCGTCTGGCGGTTCGTTCCTTCTACGACGACGATGCAGGAGCCATTGAGCGAATTGATATTCCGAGCGATCCGGAACTGGTGGTTGTCGTGGATTCGCGTGCTCCCACGCTGGTTCTGACGCTGGTCCAGACCGGGTGGAATGAACCCCAGATCGAGTGCGTTATTGCGGAACGTAATCCGGACCCTGCCAGCCTCCGAGTTTTCTCGGTGCCGTCTGCACCAGGAAAGTCGCCTCAACAGCTTGCAGCGAAGATCACGTCGTTCAAAAACGAGGGTCGCCACTGGATCTGTCGCATTCATTGTCCGCTGCGGGATGGTGTGTCCCGAATTCGAGTAGAGCTGCGCGATCGAGCCGGAAATCTGGGACGTGAAGATCTCGCTGTCTCCGGAATTCGCAGGCCCGCGCCGATCGTCAGGGCCTCGGCCGTGGAGAATTCAACGTCCGAAGAGGATTCTGCGGAGGCAGAAGCTGACGACGCGGCCGACCACACGGAATTGCCACGTTCATCCGCGAAGAAATCAAAAAGCAAGAAGCCAGAAGCCAAATCAACACTCTTTACAGATCGCGAGATCTCGGGGATTGGCTGGCAGAATCCAGACGAACCGCCGAAATCGAAACGAAAACCGCCAGTGATCAGACTCCTTTCCGGAAGCCAGTCGGAGAATGGCGACGAGGACGGGTTTGTCGATCCTCAGTTGGCATTGCCTCCCTACGAGGACATGGAAGCGCTTGAGGGGCCTGCTCCTGAAGATGAGGGAGAGGATTCGGCCCGGCCGGGTCTACTTTCGGCCGACGAAACCCCGTCCCTGAATTCACTGGAGCCGATCGGCCCTCTGGTTCCGGAGGTGCCGCAGGTGCGGTCACGCATTGGAGTGGCGGAGCCACTGCAGTCTTCTGAAACACAGAATGATTCGACTGCCGTTGCGGACTATGACATTTTGCTGCGGTCTGCTCGAAACAGCGTGGCTCTCGGGGAAATTGAACAGGCACT
>CAIJTV010000994.1:0-1549 GCA_903823635.1 uncultured Planctomycetaceae bacterium | reverse complement strand
GTGATCCTCTGGAAGGCCTGAAGCAGGCAGTTCAGGTGTGTGACGTCTAAGTTTTAATCTCGCGAAGTCTGCACAAGCCATGCTCGTGATTTTTTCAGAGCATGGCTTGTGGCATTTTCGGGGAGACCGCTAACAATCAATTCATTCCATTTCCGTTTTCAGCAAGCCAATCTTCTCAGACATGTACGACATTATCGGTGACATTCACGGCCATGCTGATGAGCTGGTGGAACTGCTGCACAAACTGGGGTACTCGGAGGAGTCCGGTAAATTTCGCCATGCCGACCGCAAAGTGCTCTTCTGCGGCGACTTTATTGATCGAGGTCCGCGGATTCGCGACACCATTAGTATCGTGCGAGCCATGTGTGAAACCGGCGCGGCTTCTGCCGTCATGGGCAATCATGAACTCAATGCATTGGCGTTTCACACGCCGCATCCCACAAAGCCCGAAGAGTTCCTGCGACGGCATACGGAACACAATCTCAAACAGCATTCCGCGACTCTGAAACAATTGGATGCGGCGGACCTCGAAGCTGCGTTGAACTGGTTTCGGACGCTGCCTGTTTCTCTGGATCTGGGCACCTTGCGAGTCGTCCATGCGTGCTGGGATGATCGAGATCTGCGGACACTCGCTGACGCGTCGGCTCAGTATGGCCATATGTCGGCGGAGTTCCTGTTTCATGCGACTCAGTCCGGGAATCCAGTGCTGCGTGCCGTTGAGCGATCCATGAAAGGCCCGGAGATGAAGCTTCCGGAAGGAAGTTTTCTGGTCGACCGCGAGGGGGCTCGGAGGGAAAGGACCCGAATTCGCTGGTACGATCCTCCGGAGAAGCATACGCTCGCGTCCTATTCGTGGCCGGCCATGGAGGATCCGACGCTGGCTTCAATGCCAGTTCCGCCGTCAGTGCGTCCGGCTGTGTATGCTCCGACCAATCCGCCAGTCTTCATTGGGCATTACTGGCTGTTTGCAGACTCGCCGGCACCGCTCGCCGTCAACGTGGCCTGTCTGGACTACAGCGTCGCCAAATATGGAATGTTGACGGCCTATCGACATCAGGGCGAAAAAATTCTACGTCCCGATCGTTTCGTGACTGTGCCTTCCCGCACTCGCAGTTGATTCACGGGGAATCCCCGGCGAAACCGGGAGTACTCATCGAAATGCCAATCATTGGCCGGGCCAGGGTGGATGATTCAACTCAATTGCTGCACAATACGGTGCAGACGTCGAATCCGGGGGTGCGTCGTAGTTCGGCGACCAGATGGACTGGCGGATGACATCATTTAACTGAATTGAGTACATCGCAGTGACGACAGGTTCCCATTACACCGTTTTGGCTCGGCGTTTTCGGCCTCAGGCGTTTGACGACGTCGTCGGGCAGGAACATGTTTCACGAGCACTTCGGAATGCCATTCGTGCTGGCCGAGTTGCTCATGCCTACATGTTTACGGGGGCTCGAGGAGTCGGCAAAACCTCAACCGCACGAATTCTGGCGAAGGCATTGAACTGTCCGAATGTCGTGGACGGGGTTCCCTGTAATAACTGCGAGAT
>CAIJTV010000993.1:0-3752 GCA_903823635.1 uncultured Planctomycetaceae bacterium | reverse complement strand
TGCAAAGTCGACGAAAAGCGAGTCTTCTCGACGGGTCATTCCAACGGTGGCGGGTTCACTTATCTGCTTTGGTCCGAGCGTCCCGATGTCTTTGCAGCCTTCGCTCCGTCGGGGTCGGCAGCCTTGAAGGTCAGGAATAATCTGAAGCCTAAGCCAATGCTGCACATTGCCGGCGACAATGATCCGCTCGTTAAGTATGCGTGGCAGACCATGATGATTGATACTGTGAAGAAGATTAATCAGTGCGGGGAAGGCACACCGTGGGAAGAAACTTGCACTCAGTTCCCATCAAAGATTAGTGCCCCGGTCATCACGTTTGTGACATCCCAGGGGCACAAGTTTCCGCCCGAAGCACCCGCTTTGATCGTGAAGTTCTTTAAACAGTATTAATCCGCATCGATATTAATCCGCATCGATGGATCGTAGAAACTGCGTTCCCGCAATCATCGTTGCTGCACACTGAATACCTTCATAGATCGCTTCATCAGCAAGGCCCTGCTGACGAGCCTTCTCCACATGTGCTGCGGTGCAGGGTTTGCAACCGTTGATATCGCTGAGCGACAGATTGATCAGCTCTACCGTGTGATCATCCAGTGATGTCGACTGAAAGGTGTGTGCTCTCAGCCCGACACTCATGCCGTTAAACACATCCGTTCCACTGATATCGCGGAATTTAAACAACACGTTGTACATGGAGTTCGTTGCTCCAATTGCCAGGGCTTCCTGGATCTCCTCCCTGGTGATCCCTTTCTGGGCCGCAAATGTCTGCAGATAATCCATCCAGCGTCTACTGCCGGCCTGTCCCGCGACGGCAAACGCAATCAGCAGTTTACGTTTTTCACTGAGCTTCCCTTCGGTCAAAACGAACTTGCGAAAGTTCATAAAGAAGTCATGCAGGAACGCCGGAACGGTCGCAACATACTGGAAGACCTCGGGAATTTCCGTAATCTGCAGGACTTCGCGAATACGGTCATAGACCTGAGCGACCTTCTCCGAAGCTTCTGCCGGTAAAACTGGCTGAACAAATGGCATGTCAATCTCTCACTAAATTAAAAGTTTTCTGCCGGTGTTATTCCCAGGCGAAGCGTGATTTCAGGTTGGAATCCAGAGGTTCCCGAAGCCGAGCTTTGGGAACGACTCGAGCCTGAATTCTCAGCGTGGAGAAGTCAGGAAGGGGTGATCTCAATCGCGGCGGGGTATTTGCATCAATAGGGATCATAGGCCGCTCGGCTGATATTTTCCCGCCGCTTGGTGCCGCTTGACCGCGTGAGCCTTCAAAAAACCTGATAATTTGACTCCTGGGGAGACTTCCGGCAGCATTTTGCCAGGGCTGACTCCTCCTTTGAGGAGGGACTTTAGGCCGTTTCAAAACGTTCACTGTTCCCGTCCCTGAAAATTCTGTGTAATCGATCCAAACTCTACTTCTGTTAAGACCGATAACGAGGAAGTGTGTCACGGCCGACTGGAACGTCGTGAGTTCCAGCTCGACAAGCATTTACCGGCATTCTTTGCCGGTCCCTTCATCTTGACACGCCCCGTTTGAGGTTCTAACTTCCGGCCTCAATTCGGGCAAATCCCCGAACGTCTGGCAATCAGAAGCGAATGGAGTCGCTCATGTCCGTAATTCATCCACGAGCAGCGTCGACAGAAAGCTGCGAACCCGTACCCTTCATTGACTTGGTGGCTCAATACCAGACCATCAAGGAAGAAGTGAAGAGTGCAGTGGATCGTTGCTTCGAGTCGCAGACGTTCATTCTGGGTGACGAAGTCGCAGCATTGGAAACTGAGATCGCTGCTTATTGCGACTCACAGTACGCCATCGGCTGTGCCTCCGGAACCGATGCTTTGATTCTGGCTCTGCTGGCCGCCGGCGTAAAGCCGGGTGATGAAGTCATCACCAGCCCATTCACATTCTTCGCATCAGCCGGTGCCATTCACCGAATCGGGGCGATCCCGGTTCTGGTTGACATCGAGCCTCACAGCTTCAACCTCGATCCGGAGAAGGTTGAACAGGCCATCACATCTCGCACGGCAGCAATTATGCCGGTCCACATCTTCGGCCAATGTGCTGAGATGGAGCCGCTGTGGAGAATGTCGGCGGCTCACGATATTCCAATCATCGAAGACTCAGCTCAGGCGATTGGTGCCGAGTACCGAGGACGCCGGACGGGTGTTCTGGGCACGATCGGATGCTTTAGCTTCTTCCCGACCAAGAATCTGGGTGGAGCCGGCGACGGCGGGATCATGACAACTGATGACCCTGAAATTGCTGCACGCCTGAAGCGACTGCGAGTTCACGGCGACCTCGGGGGTTACAACCACGTGGAAGTTGGGTTCAATAGTCGTCTGGACGCGCTGCAGGCAGCGGTTCTACGCGTCAAACTGCGTCATCTTGATACATGGACCGAAGGTCGTGCTCGCAATGCAGAACGATATTGCGAGTTGATCGAAGCCAATGGTCTTTCCGACGTTGTCAAAGTACCGACTATCCTGCCGGATCGTCGTCACGTCTTCAATCAGTTCACCACACGAGTTGTGGGCGGACAGCGTGAGAAGATTATGAAGTCTCTGAAGGAAAAACAGATCGGCTGCGCCGTCTATTATCCGATTCCACTGCATCTACAGAAATGCTTTGCATATCTCGGTTACCAGCCCGGCGATCTGCCTGAAGCTGAGCGAGCTTGTGCGGAAGTCATGTCACTGCCAATTTATACAGAACTCCCGGCGTCTCATTTGGAGCGAGTCGTGGAAGGCATTTGCATGGCTTTGGGTCGCCAGTCCAACCTTGTCTTTCCGAAGGCCGTTGCCCAGCTGCAGCGACGTGCCGCGTAGTTTTTTGGATCCGGAGCAGTCTCTGCTGAATCAGAGCGGAAGTCCCTTGACTTCCGCTTTTCTCATGATCTGTGCCGATGGAATCGATTTGAACGGAACCAGTCGTCGGACTTTGTGTCTGTTCGAACACCGGGACGTTGACAGTCCTTGAAGATCTCAATAGCATCCGCCCCGGAGAGATGGCAGAGCGGCCGATCGCACCGGTCTTGAAAACCGGAGTACCCGCAAGGGTACCCAGGGTTCGAATCCCTGTCTCTCCGCTTCCGATAGTCGCTCAAATCGCAGCGTTTATCCCAGAAACCCCGAGTACTCTCGGGGTTTCTTTGCGTTTACGGCCCCGGATTTTGCCTGTCACGCTTTGCACTCTGTCGTGCAAGCCGATGCAGTCCGATGCAAATTCCAGCGAGCCGTCCGGCACCAATACGGGCACCTCGGCACCACTGTCGGCACCTTTTCAGGGCCATTTCTAACAGCATTTCCGGATTACCGGACCGAGAAACCGGTGCACTGCGGTGGCCCGAATGACATCGGCCCGCCATGACAGATGGGTGCATGCCAAGCGTCTTTGGGTACTCTGAGGGAAACGACTCTGCTCGTCAGGGATTGAGATTCGCTGCGGAGATGGCCGATCACGTCGGTCATTTGCAGACAGACCGTTTCCAACTCAGGACGGTTAATCCAGAGGAACCAGCGAATCAAAGTGTTGGCATCAATTCTGTCAAATCAACCGGATTCTGGGACTCGGAAACGTGGCCCGAATACGTGCCCGGACCGCGATCAATTTGATCGCACCTGCGACGCTCGTCCCAATTCGTTCGCTACACCAGTCGATGTGACCGGAGCAGTGAACAGTTGCGTGCTAACTCGCGTCGGTCGGTCTCACCGGAGGGAGTTGCGTTATCAAGAGCGTGAAATGTAGG
>CAIJTV010000992.1:0-9054 GCA_903823635.1 uncultured Planctomycetaceae bacterium | reverse complement strand
CGTGCTGCGATTGCCGGAGGCTTCGTCAAGCTGAGGCGATAGTGGGGCTGTAGGGTTATTCATTTGCAGTGTTGACCTGAGGAATGGTGGTTGTCGTGAGTCGCTACCCGGTGCTCTTTATGCGACTGGGTGTTTTCCTTGCCATCGCTGTCTGATCCACACCGCGAACATGGCAACCAGAATAAATAATAAACCGCCACCGGCCAGCAGATCTGAAGCCGACTGACTGAGATTGATTCCCAGAAACACCTGCGCCATCAACTGCAAATACGTGTGACCAAAGACTGGCAGACCCAAACGGCGACGAATCTGAAATTGCCAGTCGGTACAAAGGCAATAGCCGAAACCGTGGAAGGCTCCCATCACAACCCATGAAAACAATGTGGCAGCGATGCAAAGAAAATGGAGCCTGCGAGTTTGAGGCCAGACCCAGCCCGCCAGATTGAAAAGCATCAATCCCGTGTGAAACACAAAGAACAACACATCAATGACGTGGAGGCTCCATACCGGAAGCGGCAACATTACTGCCTCGGAGTATCTGCGGGCTCATTTGGCGTGCTGCTACCACCAGCACCGGGGAGCAGATCGCTCAACGGAGGTTTTGTGGAAGAGGCTTCGTTTTCGGCTGACGGCAGAACCTCTCCTGGGTATTCGAATTCCTCCCAGGCTTTCGAAAAATTCTGCTCGAACAAACTCAACGCCTTATCATCCAGCATGCTGTAGTAGAATCTTGCCATGGCCGAGGCCCGCGTGCTTCCATAGTCTGTGATGATCCGGGAAAGTGATTTTCTGGCGTTGGCCAGATTCCCTTCCTCCAGTTGGATCAATCCAAGGAGCAGGCTAATTTCAGCCCGACCTTCATTCATGCTCTGGATTGCATCGCCGGACATCGTAGAGTTGCGAAACGGCCAGACCGGGACGGCCCCGTTGACCGCCATATTCGCATCAGCAATCATTGGCAACGAATAAAGAATTGTGCCATAGGCCTGGCCAGAAGAAATCTGCCGATTCAGAAAACTGAGTTGCGAAGTCCAGGTTTCGTCCGCTGACGGATAGTCTCCGATACCGAGTTGTGAAATTCCGGTGTAGAGCTGCCATTCAATCCCGCCCATAGCTTCAGGTTGTTTCATGGCATCCTGACTCATCAGGCTGAGCATCCGATGGGCTTCTTCAAGTTCACCGGCTTCAAGAAGCAATTGTCCCAGCAGGACTCCTCCCAGAGGATTCGCTCGAATCGTCTCCGCTTGCGCCTTCATAATTTCAAGGGCTTTTCGAGGCTGACCAACACCGTTGTAGCCCATAGCCGTGATCACAACCTCCATCGATTCTTCGGCGGCCGCTTCTTCGGCTGTCTTCGCTTCCCCACTGTTTTCTTTCGCCGACTTACCTGCCTCCTGCTGCTTTTTTATCGCCTCGATCTGTTGTTCAACGGACGCCTTCACCTGTTCTTCAGCCTGAGTGATCTGCTCCTTCAGTTCTGTTTTTCGCTGATACATACTGGTAATGCGATCCTCGTACTCATCACCACTTCCCAGCGGCGATTCGTCTTCCAGCTTCAACCATATCTCAAGACACTCGAGGGCAAGATCAAGCCGGTTCCGCTGCAAATGCAGTTCAAACAGGTTTTGCCACGCAAATTTATCAGATGGCTCAATCACCGTTGCCTGACGAAATGCCATCACGGCCTGGAGATATCGCACCTGAGTGATTCGCTGGCTTGCATTTTCTCCCTGAAACACCTGCTCACCGACACTGAACGTCGTATAGCATTGCCCCAGTGAGTTATAGACTTCCAGATCATCCGGTGTTTCATTGAGTGAGAGGTTCAGATGTCGCACCGCAAGATTCAACGCAGCGAACACAAAAGGTGCCTGAGTCTCTCCAGTGGCGATCTTCAGATAGTGCATGCCCAGACGCCGGTTGGGACTTGAGGCCTTCCGAGTTCGATAAACATGCTTTTCATAAAAACCGGGTGCCGTCGCCGCCTGACGCAAAGTGGCCATCGGAAGATCACCATCCTTGAACGCAAGGCGAGGCAGATTCAACACAATCTTCTCGGCCTGCGCCTGCGTCATCGTTGGTGTAATACGCTCCAGAATCGCAGCGGACGGGCCGATGCTGGCTCGCAACCAGCCACCAGCCTCAGTCAGATTTTTAACAGAGGCGAAATCGGGCGGGCCGGGAGGAGCGAGGCGAGTAATAATGTGCGTAATGTCATAATCTCGCAGAGCCTGTTGAGCCAGTGCCAGCCGCTCCTGATGCTGACGAGCCAGACTCTCCTTCTCTTTCGGATCTTCCGAAGTGGGAGGTTCGGAGTTGGCCCGCTGCAGCAACATGGAGTCCAGAATCGCACCATGTTTTCCGAACACGGAGTCCATATCATCTCTGCGACCAAACGGAGTCACTCGACTGTCAACAAAGCTCTTGCGACCACTCCAGATCAAAACATCGCCCTGCTCAATGAGCGTGTGCAGAATTCGGGCTTCAGGATCAAGCCCTTCCAGCTGTTCCTTGAACGTCTCAATCGTCACCTGGGTTTCTTTATCAAACCCGAATCCCAGCGGTACAGCACCCGGAAGTCTCGCAGCAACAACACAGAAACCGATCATTGCAAGTCCCAGAACCGTGGCCGCACGGCCGCCGCGGGAAATCATAAGTTCTTTGCTGTCCGTCGAGTACTTCACGTTGAATGATCGACGATACCAGTCCTGAGCAACCACGCCTGCGATGGCAGCGACCGCGATTGAAGCCGCTGGCAGTTCATGGGCGGCCATAACCACCAGAAACGAAACGAACACAAAGACCATCAGGAAGCCCAGATCTCTCACGCTTCTGGAGAGCAAAAGCACAACCGCAGCAACGCACAACAGAGCAATCCCAGCGACATGGGAATGATCAAACAACTTAATTGCATCAGGATTCAGGATCGAGAAGAAGTCAACGCGTCCATCAAAACGAATGCGGGCCGCGTCTGTGGTCAGCTTCCGCTGAGCAGCCATGGCCGGATACTCAGTCGAATACGTTGTCAACGGTGCCAGCAAAGAGTTGATGTGAAATGGATTCACCAACAAGGCGAGTACAGCAACAACCGCGGGCAGCATCAGAGTCTTCTGTTCCGCAACGGCAGCCAGAGATTGCTTTCGTGCAGCCATCCTTCCGGAAATCGCTGACCCGACCGCGTAAGCAAAAATAACTCCCGCACCAACCCAGGCATGCGAATCGAAATTACACCATACAGCAATCAAGACCGGCAGCTTCCAAATCAGCCCTTCCGCTTTGCCAAGACGATGCTGGACCAGAAGTCGCATCGTCAGCGTCATGCCAAGCACGGTGATGAGTTCAGGAACCGGCATGAAGTCTGTGGAACAAGCGACAATTGCAAAGACAGCGCAGATCGACGTCCACCAACTGGACACGCCCGGTACCGAAATCCGCACCAGCAGGAACGCAGAGATCCCCGCAAGCAATGCTTTCAGAATCGTCAGCCCCTGATCGCCACCTGCTAACCACGATAGACTGACGAGGTGATCAAACATCCAACTGACATTCGCGACAGACTGTCCCTCCATCGTCATTGAAAACTGATCCACTGTCGATGGCAGAAAGCCGTTGGCTCTCATGGCATCTCCTGATCGAATCAGGACCAACGGCTTCGTATCGTTTATCTGCCCGAACGCCATGAGCACGGCCAGAAAGACAGCGGCCCAACGAAGCATGAAGTCACCGCGGATCGCTTCCTCTTCGACCAGCTCGGGAGTCAGCGGCTCATCGTCCGGCAGTTCGTCTTCGAGGTCACGCTTTTCCGGATCGTCAAAATCGTCAGAGAAGACGGATTTCGCAATCGGGACCGGCGAGTCCGAGGAATTCGCGGTGTCGGGAGTACTACCCGTGCTGGAGGAATCGTCGGATTTCTTCAGTTCTTCGTTGGTCTGTTCGTCGCCAGTCACGCGAAAAATCTCTCAGGTCAACAGGAATGGAACCTGCCTCAGCAGGCGCGCAATGAGTCCGCGTCAGGTTGGTACGTCCAATTTGCCGCTTTCGTTTGGCAAACTTACAGCTCTTAAACCCTGACTGGCAAGCGAAAACAACATCTCATCCGACTTTCGATGCCACTCATGGGCTGACAACCCGCCTGATCGGGAAGAAGGATCATTTTGACAGGCACGAAAACTGCATAAGGGCTTATCCGCCGCAAAAACAGGCTGACATGAGCCACCCGGGCACAGGTTTGCCTCCTTCCCAAGAGCGGTCCCCTCTTTTCGCATCCGCGGGTCAGTCTTACGGAGCTTCCCATCATGGCCTTTGATCCCCGAAAACTCACCGTCAAAGCGTCCGAAGCCATTCAGCGCGCTCAGGAGATTGCAGAGAAGAGAAACCACAAGTTTCTTCGGCCCCTGCACCTGCTGAAGTCGCTCCTTGACGAGGAAGGCGGGCTGATGACCTCCATCCTCCAGAAAATGAATATCAAGATCCCGCAACTGCAAAAAATGGTCGACGGCGAACTGGGGCGACTGCCACAGTATCCCCCCAGTGAAGAACCGATCGGTGCAGGAACCGAGGCGATGAAGGTCCTGACGGCGGCGAAGAAACAAGCCGACTCCATGGGGGACGATTACACTTCAACCGAACATCTTCTGATCGCATTGACTCAGGTCGAAGACCAGGCCAAACGACTTCTACAGCTCAATGGGATTGAAGAATCAGATCTTCAGGAAGCCGTGAAAACAATTCGAGGAGGACAGACCGTGCAGGATCAGAACCCCGAAGACAAGTTTCAGGCGCTGGAAAAGTACGGCAAGGATCTTGTTCAGCTGGCTCGTGAAGGCAAGGTCGATCCTGTCATTGGTCGCGATACGGAAATCCGTCGCGTCATTCAGGTATTGTCACGCCGCCGTAAAAATAACCCGGTGCTGATCGGTGAACCAGGTGTCGGAAAGACCGCCATCGTGGAAGGACTTGCTCATCGCATCGTGCTTGGCGACGTTCCGCAAAACCTCAAGAACAAACGCGTCTTCTCCCTCGATATGGGCGCTCTGGTGGCCGGTGCCAAGTATCGCGGTGAATTCGAAGATCGCCTGAAGGCTGTGCTGAAAGAAGTGCAGGGTTCAAACGGTCAGATCATCCTCTTTATTGATGAACTGCATACCGTCGTCGGCGCGGGAAATGCCGAAGGTGCGATGGATGCTTCCAACCTGCTGAAGCCGGCCCTGGCTCGCGGGGAACTGCACTGTGTCGGTGCAACCACGCTGGATGAGTACCGCAAGCACATTGAAAAAGACCCGGCTTTGGAACGTCGCTTCCAGCCTGTCGTTGTGCAGGAGCCGAATGTCGAGGACACAATTTCGATTCTGCGTGGCCTAAAAGATCGTTACGAAAGCCATCACGGCGTTCGTATCACGGACGATGCCATTATTGCAGCGGCGACTTTGTCGGATCGCTATATCAGCGATCGTTTTCTGCCAGACAAAGCGATCGACCTTGTGGACGAAGCGGCCAGTCGGCTCCGCATGGAAATCGACTCGATGCCGGTGGAGATCGATGAAGCGACTCGTGGCCTGACTCGCATGCAGATCGAAGCTGCGGCTCTGGAAAAGGAGACCAGCGAAGAGAGCAAAGAACGTCTGCAGGAGCTGAAGCGTCAGATTGCAGAACGAGAAGAAACGACCAATCAACTGAAGTCCCGGTGGGAAGCGGAGAAGCAGGCTCTGTCCGGGATCAAGCCGCTGAAGGAAAACATTGAACGTCTGCGAACATCCTTCCAGCAGGCCTTTTCGCGTGCTCAGCAGACACTTCGCAACGAAGACTTCGTCGAAGCCCAACGCACGGAACAGGAGCTGAAGGAAGCCGAGAAACAACTGCAGGTCGTGGAGGTGAAGTCGGCCGAGCTGAACACCAATAAAGATAATCGTCTGCTGCGTGAAGAAGTGACTGACGAAGATATTGCCAAGGTCGTCAGCCTGTGGACAAATATTCCCGTCTCACGCATGATGCAGGGCGAACGTGAAAAGCTGCTGCGAATGGAAGACGAAATCCACAAGCGCATGATCAATCAGCATGAAGCCGTCGAAGCGGTTTCGAATGCCGTGCGCCGTGCTCGTTCCGGAATGGGTGATCCCAATCGTCCAATCGGCTCGTTCATGTTTCTCGGCCCAACCGGTGTCGGCAAGACAGAACTCTGCAAGGCGCTGGCCCATTTCATGTTCGATGATGAGCGCAACATGGTTCGCATCGATATGAGCGAATTCATGGAACGACACAGCGTGGCTCGCCTGATCGGCGCACCTCCGGGTTACGTGGGATATGAAGAAGGCGGCCGACTGACGGAAGCCGTGCGCCGCAATCCGTACTGCGTGATTCTGCTGGACGAAGTCGAAAAAGCTCATCGAGACGTCTTCAACATTCTCCTGCAGTTGCTTGATGACGGTCGTCTGACCGACAGCCAGGGACGCACGGTAGACTTCACAAACACGATCGTCGTGATGACCTCCAATATCGGTAGCCAGGCGATTCAGGAGTTGTCCGGCAAGGCGGATGAGAAGGAGATTCATAACCGAGTCATGGATGCTCTGACCAAACACTTCCTGCCGGAGTTTCTGAACCGCGTTGACGAAGTGATCGTGTTCCATCCGCTGGGCCGCGAGGAGATCCGTGAGATCGTCGATCTGCAACTCAAGAAGTTGAACGATCAGCTCGAAAAGAACGGTTACAAGCTGGAGGTTTCCGACGATGCAAAAACTCTGCTGGCGAACGAAGGATTTGATCCGGCGTATGGGGCTCGCCCATTGAAGCGAGTGATTCAGCAGCGACTGCAGAATGCGCTCGCGAATGAATTGCTGGCGGGCAACTACACGGCCGGAGATATCATCACGATCGATGCCGCTCGCGACGGTTTTGTGTTCTCCAAACGCTCGCCGTAGTCCACACTCTCGCCGTAGATCCTGTCGTTTACCGCGGAATCAGACGGTGTGTTGATTGGGTGGCTTATCGAGCATTTCGCTTAACGGTGAGCCGCAGGCGTACGCCAGAACGGACTACGACGCCTGCGGCTTGCCGTTAAACGAATTAATCAACCGTCTACGACGAAAGCGATGTCTCCGAAATTTCGGCAGACCGAAGCACAATATGTCCCGCTTACAACAGGTTACTGGCCAGCTCTGCCAGTTCACTGCGTTCACCTTTTTCCAGCGTAACGTGAGCGAACAAGGGCTGGCCAACCATGCGGTCGATGAGGAAGCTGAGGCCGTTGGACAATGAGTCCAGATACGGATGGTCGATCTGCTGAATGTCGCCGGTGAAAACAATCTTCGTACCTTCACCTGCTCGTGTAATGATCGTCTTGATTTCATGAGGCGTCAGGTTCTGCGCTTCGTCGACGATAAAGAACACTCGCTGCAAACTGCGACCACGAATATACGCCAATGGCGTGACTTCCAGATGATTGGCCGCCAACAGATCCTGAACTTTAGGAGGTGCAGGGGTATTGGGATTTCCGGCCAAAGGCTGCTGCATCACGGCCATGTTGTCGTAGAGCGGCTGCATGTACGGATCAAGCTTGGCCTGAATGTCACCGGGTAGAAATCCCAGATCTCGATTGCTGAGCGGCACGGCAGGTCGGGCCAGCAGGATCTGACGATAATGACTCTTTCGCTCCATCGCCGCGGCCAGCGCCAGAAGTGTCTTTCCGGATCCGGCTTTCCCGGTCAGTGTTACCAACTTGATGTTGTCATCCAGCAATGCATGCAGAGCAAATGACTGTTCAGAGTTTCGCGGATGAACCCACGAGGCAGAAATCCTGTCGATCCGAACAAACGATTTTTCAACGGGCTTGTAGGTCGCAAGAACCGATTTCGAACCATTCCGCAGTACGAAGTTTTCATTTGCTATTGGTTGAGAAACCGCCGTCAAATGCTCAACCGGAACATGACCGTTCCCCGTGAAGAATTCATCCAGCACTCCACTTCCAAGACCTTCGACCAGTCGCTTCCCGGTGTAGAGCTTGTCCATGCTCTCCACCTTGTCGGTACTGTAATCCTGAGCCGTGAGGCCCAGTGACTTGGCCTTCATTCGCAGGTTCGTGTCTTTGGTGACAAGAACAACTGGCCGCGGCGATTCATCCTGCTGCAGCGTCAGCGCGACATCCAGAATCCTGTGGTCGGGGCAGTCTTCAAGGAAAGCTTCTTTGAGCCGCTGCTGATAAGAGGCTTTGATAACGACTCGAACCGAGCCAAGCCCCGGGCCCAGCGAAGTGCCATCCGAGGAAAGCACATCCCCGGTCAATTCGTCGAGGCGTCGCAAAAAGGCCCGCGCCTGGAAGTTGACGTCTTCGTTGCCCTTCTTGAAACGATCCAGCTCTTCCAGAACTGTGATCGGCACGGCAACGTCATGCTCTTCGAAATTTCGCAAACAGCCAGCATCGTGGAGGATTACGTTTGTGTCGAGCACAAACAACTTCGACTCCACTCGCGACGTACTTTCCGCCATCTCATCCTCCCTGACAGGCACTCACCATTCACTGGTACCGCTATCCCGCTCGGCTTCATGATGCTAACCGGTGCCGCCGAGCTGGTCAACGAAGGCTCAAGTGAACACCCTCGCAAACAGTTATAGCGACTGCGTGGGGCATGGCCTCAGGGCAACACTTGATGCTCTTCTGTTGCCCTCGCCCCAAGTGATTGCAGACACATGAGTTGGCATCGTTGCCGGTTGAATCCCGGCATACCCGCGTTGCGTTTGAGCATCAGTCTACTGGCCGTCCATTAACAGAATGTAAACGACGTCTCCGAAAACTAAAACTGGCGTAAACCATTACCTGCATGAGCTTTACGAAAACTCCGCATGGGCTCCACCGTTTTTTTCTTTGCGCGCCAAGGGGGTTTGGCATACAGGCTGCTTTACATCTCCTTCATCAACGCTGATCAAAGTGACCAGCCAAGACAGACAAGAGTGAAACTCATCCGAAACTGAGTTTCACGACAACGACACAGGAGACGCACCATGAACATTCTGAATGCACTGAAGAACGACGAAAACGGCTTTGTAGTTTCTGCGGAACTG
>CAIJTV010000991.1:0-3063 GCA_903823635.1 uncultured Planctomycetaceae bacterium | reverse complement strand
TCTATTCGGAAAAACTACAGCAGGACTTCCCGGCTCCAAAGAGCCCCGAGGAATCTCTGAAGACGATGACGACGAAGCCCGATCTGCGAGTTGTTCTTGCGGCATCGGAGCCGCTGATTCGTGATCCAGTTGCGGTTGATTGGGATGAACGAGGTCGCTTGTGGGTTGTGGAGATGGGGGATTATCCAAAAGGGGATTCCAAAGTAGCCGTCTCGCTCCGCCGAGACGAGCCTTCATCGGCGCCGCAGGATACAGGATCACCTGCTGCTTCAGCGAATGATTCGGCAACTGACCATGCTGCATTGGCGGATCGAGCGAACACTGCAAGGCTCATCTCGGCGGAGCGAGATGGCTACCGAGGTCGCGTGCAGATGCTCGAAGACACCGACAAAAACGGCGTTTACGACAAGGCCACGACGTTCCTCGATAACCTTGCGTTTCCGACGGGCATTCATTGCTGGCGAGGTGGCGTGATCATTACGATGGCTCCGGAAATTTTCTACGCTGAAGACACGGACGGCGATGGGAAGGCTGATGTTCGTGAAACAATGTATCAAGGTTTCGTGGAAGGCAATCAGCAGCATCGCGTCAACGGCCTGCGCTGGGGATTAGATGGTTGGTTGTACCTGGCGAATGGGGATAGCGGCGGCGAGATTGCAGGGACTGGGTTTGTGCCCGGCAGTTCGGCGAGCGGCAGGGCGTCAGCCCTCCGAGATCACGCGCCTGATGCATCGAAAACAGAACAAGAACAAAACGCACTCGGAGGGCTGACGCCCAACCGCTCGCCGGTGAGTTTGCGTGGTCGCGATCTTCGCATCAATCCGAATACGAATGAGCTGGATACCGTCTCAGGGCAAACTCAGTTTGGTCGCGAACGCGATGACTTTGGAAACTGGTTTGGCAATAACAACTCCAATCCAATCTGGCAGTATGTGCTCGAAGATCGCTACGTCCGCCGAAATCCTCATGCCGGAATTTCACAGGTGACAGCGGCGGTTGCTGTTGTTCCAGGAGCAGCTCCGGTTTATCCCACCAGTCGCACGCTGGCTCGATTCAATGACTTTGCGTACGCGAATCGATTCACCTCCGCCTGCAGCACGATGATCTACCGAGACAACTATCTTGGCGAACAATACTACGGCAACGCGTTCACTTCCGAGCCGGTTCACAATCTGGTGTCGCGGCTGGTGATGACTCGCGATGGTTACGGCTTCATAGGGGAACGAGCAGCCGATGAGCAGGAGTCAGAGTTTCTCGCGTCATCCGACAACTGGTTCCGTCCGACAATGATTCGGACTGGTCCCGACGGAGCGCTCTGGGTCGCCGACATGTATCGAGCAGTGATTGAGCATCCGGAGTGGATTCCGCCCGAGTATCAGCGGAAGATGAATCTCTACGCCGGCAGCGATATGGGGCGAATTTACCGGATTGTTCCGGCGAGCGAATGTTGCGGGGAGAATGTAGCCGTCTCGCTCCGCCGAGACGAGCCTTCCGCAGCGCCGCCTGATTCAGAGACGCCCGTGGTCGACACGGAAATTGCTCGTATAGACGAGCCTGCATCGGAAGACGAAGCGAAACCCGCAAGGCTCATTTCGGCGGAGCGAGATGGCTACTTTGACAAGCCGTGGAACGAGATTCCTCTGGTCCAGCTGCGGCAGCGTGTTCAAAGCTCCAATGGCTGGTGGCGTGATACGACGCATCGAATTTTGATGCACCGAATTCACGAACTGGACTCGCGAGATATCACGGCGCTGGTTCAGGCGGCAACGGGTGACGCGAATGAAGCGGTCGCCGTTCAGGCCGGTTCCTTGTTGTCGTTTATCTGCGAGCACACGGGTTCCGCTCAGGCCATTGCCGCCAGAGCCGAAGCGATCCCCGCGCTGTTGACGGATGTCCGGCCAGCAAGCCGCCGAATGGGACTGCAGATGGTGGAGTCATCAGAAGCGGAAAGGCCCGCGAACGAGCTCGTGATTTCGATGCTGGAAGACATGGCATCGGACGATGATCCCTCTGTGCGCCTGCAGCTGGCACTCGTGTTAGGACAAATCAGTCATCGAAAAACACCAGAAATCATGGCAAAGCTTTTGCACCGAGATTTTAATGACTCGGTAATACGTAACGCTGTGATCTCATCAATGACGTCTGTTCACATCAAAGATGTACTTGCCGCAACGCTCAAACTTGCCCCGGAGAATCCCAACGAACATCTGATTGGTCTGCTTCTCGGTCAGCCCGCCGCGATGGAACAGCAGGGCGCCATTGCAGGACCGCTGCTGGCTCTGCTTGCATCGCTAAAACCGGATGCGACATCCGAAAAAATGGATTCGCTGGCCAGCACGTTGTCCAGCGTGCTGAATGGTGATGTCGCAAAGAGACTTCAAGGCAATACGAAGATTGTGGAAGCCATCAACGTCGCGGCCGCAATTGCTCAGGAGATCGCTCGTGATGAAACCGCAGAGGTAGATCGAAGAGCAGCTGCGATTCGATTTGTTGGCGCTTCGGGACTCATCACTGGCGGTCAGTCTCTCGACCTGATTCAATTTCTGACACCTCAGACTCCGTTCGCTATTCAACTGGCCACGGCGCAATTGATGGGGCGAGATCTCAATCAGGAAGTGGTTGACCAAATCGTCAACAAATGGGCAAGTCTTGATCCGGCGGTGCGCGCGGAGGTCATGGCCAACATGCTGAAGCGTGAAAACTCCATCGGGCAGCTTCTCGATCGTATTGAAGGTGGAAGTCTTTCAGCGGGAGACCTGGATGCGTCTCAACGTGATCGGTTGATCAATCACAGCACTGCAACAATCTCTGAGCGCGCTCGCAAGGTTCTTGGTGAAGAATCTCCATCACCTCGAATCGCTGTCGTCGAAGCATTCAAATCTCAAATTTCTGACTTGAAATTTGAGATTTCAAAAGACGAACAGGCTGCGGCAGGAAAGCTGGTCTTTGAAAAACGTTGTGCGACGTGTCACCGATTGCAGGACATCGGCAAGGAAGTCGGTGCCGATCTGGCGGCGTTGAAGGATCGATCGACGGATGCATTGCTGACCGCGATTCTCGATC
>CAIJTV010000990.1:0-2880 GCA_903823635.1 uncultured Planctomycetaceae bacterium | reverse complement strand
GGACAGATTGGACCCAAGTGTCCAATGTCGCAGTTTGGATGTTCCCAACGTCGTTCATGCCCGGTAGCACGTCCAAGTGATCCAAGAATTCCCCTGCACGTCTCGAACGGAATCGATGCGTTTCAGTGTCCTCCGGAGCGTGCGTTGGATCCTTCTTACCTCGGTAAGCTGATTGAATCAGTTCTAGATAAAGGGAGGGACTCTCAAGCACCGCCGCGACTAGTGTTTTGGGACCAGTCTCGCTGTAGCTTCGCTCCCGATACGGGAGATATCCCCATTCCAATCGCGCAAGCCGCAAACGATCGAACGTTGCGTCAGCCTGCAAATATCCGACTAACTGTTGAACATCGTAGGCGATGTCTCGCATTTCCTCAGAGGCATTTTGTGAAAGGCCCGCCTCCAGCACCTCCGCAACCAAATCGCTCGGCCTATCTCGGTTGCCATGAAAGTTAACGAGATCGATAGCGATGAATGGCCTCTTCGCAGCAAGAAGACCGGCAACGGCGCGACGAACTATCGGCTCATTCCACTCCCACAAGTATGCTGGCGCGCGTAGCCAGTATTCGGCTCGTACGTCTTGCTCTTGCGCCTCAATCCAGTCCCAAACCTGTGGACCAAATGGGAGGCAGAGTGCAAGGCATGTTCTTTCCGTTGGTGGCCAGTCAACGGGATGAAGAGAACCGATCCAATTCCATGTCCCGCGGCTGAAGTAGCTTGCTCGTACGTACGACTCCGCGAATTTTCTGATGTTCTCGTTTGCATCAGTAAGCGACTGAGGCAGCTGCGCTACGCTCGGGCCGACCAGCGCCTGTTTACCGCATGCAGCACCAGCAGTTCCGGCATCCGCGCCGAGTTCAATCGGCCGCCAGAGAAAGTTGGACAGCTGCTCGATAAACACGGCATCGCAGTACGATCCGGCCACCACTGTGCTCAGCCATCACTGCGCAGATTCGGCGTGGAAGCCACCGTTCGCCCGTCATTTGCGTTCTACAACACCGTGGATGAGATTGACCATCTTGTGGAAGTTGTGCGAAGAATTCACAAGCGGTCCTGATTGCTGCGTTGAGAATCAGAACCGCTGTTGTGAGTGAATTTCGACGGCTGTGCAAACTGATGAATTTCGATTGAGAGCGTCAGAAGAGTTGAAATTTCAAATTTGAAATGTGAGATCTTCAAATGGCACCGATTGCTGAAGGTTCCACCAAAGCTTTTTCATTATTCAAGAAATTGGCGGCTCTGCAGCTCCCTCGGTAATCTCGAATTCAGGTCATAGGATTCTCGGCGAGAGTGGGATGACCCAGCCTCTCAGCGATAGCCTCGTGTCGAGTTGATATGAATTTCAAGAACAATGTCGATGCGTACTTGAGGCTGACGGCGGCGAACAGGGATAGCACGACACCAATAAGCCCGAGAAGCAACGGCTTCGCCGTAATTCGCATGGCGAAGGAAAGACAAATACCGTGCATAAGGAACCATTCATAGGCAATACGAGAGAACGTGCTCGCAATCCTGATGGGCGACTGAACCTTGATAGCAAACGTGAGCAGGATTGATGCGACTGCTCCGTAACGAAATTCAGGTTGGATCAATGAAAGAACTACCAGGCCCAGTGGCAATATCGGTGTCATATTCCGGCATAACTTTGGCCAGTAGGTGCAGATTGAATAGGTGAGAAAAAAGACGGCACCATGGCAATAGAGCGTGGCGGAGTTTTCATCTTTCAGCGTTGCGGTGACAAGCAAAAACAAAGTAACGATTAAACTCAACCATCGACAGGATTTGTGCTTCGCGGCTGCCACAGCAGCATAAAGCAGAAGCAATGGCGACAGAAACCATGTGGCAATGTTGATCAGCCTCTCGCCATGCGTAAAGTATCCGAAGCCGGAGAACTGGCAGACGACTTGCCATGCATCAAACTCTTTTCGACCACCGATGGCCGCGAGGACAAATCCGATCCCGGTCACAATCCAGAACGTCGGCAGAAGAAAACGCAAGCGATCAATGAACCATTCGAACGCCGGCCGCCGTGACGTTGCTGCCAGGAAGCCACTGAGCATAAAGAAGATTGCGGTTCCGACGCGACCAACTCGAAAACCCGCGACGTCAATCCACTCATCATGGCCGCTGCAACTCAGAGTGTGCTGCACGAAAATTAATAGGGCGGCCAGAAGCCGAAGCTGATCCAGCCCATGAAGGTGGGCCCGGCTCGACTTGTAATCCTCACCCATTCCTTGAACTAACCTTGTCATGCCGCCTACCGCCGTTCGACTACTGTTCACCGCCAAAACGTTCAGACTCTTTCTAACTGAGCATGACCTGGTCAGTGTGTTATTCAATCCGAAATTAGCTAAGCGACTGAGAAAGAGTGATGCAAAACTGCATCAAACCAGCGAATTCGCTGCCCGCATTATGGAATCATGCGTCATTCAAGAGGAGTGCGAACTATTCGTGTCCACAACGCATCGCAAACTCTACCGAGCCAGTGACGTGTTGATTTAATCGTTTAACGGCAAGCCGCAGTCGTCGCCCAATTTCTGCCTCCGCCTGCGGCTCGCCGTTAAACCCAAACGCTTAGTACGCGGCTAAATCAACTGACCGCCAGCCAGAGTTATGCCACCCGCATTTCGCAACGGAGCGCGTTCGCAATAGGCAGCAAGCTGAAGATTCTGAGATCTCAAATTTCAAACATGAGATCTTCAAGTAGTGGCCGATCGGAAGATCTCTTCAACGCTATTTCGTCTCGCACGACCCAACATTGTTCCACGGCATGCGTGCCAGCAGGAGTCCCATGCCGCAGGTGTCGGTGATACCGGCGAAGATCAGGCCAGCTCCGACGAAGCCTGAGAGGCCGATCCACCAGGGATGCGCCCATTGGCTAAG
>CAIJTV010000989.1:0-2385 GCA_903823635.1 uncultured Planctomycetaceae bacterium | reverse complement strand
CTCCGGATCCTTTGAACCTGTGGACGACTCCTGCCTTCGAACCCCAGGTTCGAGATGGGAAACTGTTTGCTCGAGGAGCAACGGACGACAAAGGCCAGTTGTTTACTCACCTGAAGTCCATCGAGGCCTGGACCAAGATTCACGGCAGTCTGCCGGTCAATGTGAAGGTTCTGATCGAAGGGGAAGAAGAGGTTGGAGGAGTCAATCTGGATCACTTCCTTGAGACTCACAAACAGCTTCTGAAGGCCGACGTGGCGGTTGTCAGCGACACCAGTCAGTATGCGGATGGCATTCCAGCAATCACTTGCGGTCTGCGAGGAATCGTTGCCGCAGAAGTGCGACTCAAAGGACCATCCAAGGATCTTCACAGCGGCATCTACGGCGGCAGCATTGCGAACCCGGTGAATGCCCTGGCAAAGATGTGTGGCAAGCTCGTTGGTGACGACGGACGGATTCAGATCCCGGGCTTTTATGATGACGTGCTGGAGCTGACCAGTATCGAACAAGAACAGTACGCAGTATTGCCGTTTTCTGAATCAGCTTTTCTGAAGGAAGTTGGGAGTTCAGCCACGTTCGGCGAAGCAGGCCGATCAACTCTGGTGCGACGGACCGCTCGACCAACCTGCGATATCAATGGCATCGCGGGAGGATATCAGGGCGAAGGTCCGAAGACGATTATTCCTTCTCGAGCCGTCGCGAAGATCACTTGCCGTCTGGTTCCTAAGATGAACCCGACGAAAGTTCTGGATGCTCTTGAAAAATTTCTGAAGGCAAATTGTCCGCCGGGAATTGAGTTCGAATTCAAGCGATCTCATGGTTGTGAAGCCTTCGTCTTTGATCCGACCAGCGACTGGCTGACAGCCGCGCGCAAGGCAGTGGAAACAGCCTTCGGGCAGCCGCCGGTTCTGATCCGCGAGGGTGGTTCCATTCCGGTCGTTCTCAGCTTCAAACAGATTCTGGGAATCGATACCCTTCTTCTTGGATGGGGCCGAAACTCGGACAATCTTCACAGCCCGGATGAACATATTCACGTCACGGATTTTCATCGTGGCACTCTTGCCAGCGCCTGCCTTTGGTCGGAATTGGCAAAGGTCAAGAAAACCTAAGGGAGCCGTCGCCATGAAATCGGCCTGACGTTCTCCTCTCTTTGTTCTCGGCCCTCAGCTCGTTGCTTCACTGACTATTGAATCTGCTCCAGGAGTTTTCCAATGCTGGATCTGCAGTTTATCTGCGATCATCGTGATCTTGTTGTCGACAACTGCAAAAAACGCAGTGTTGAAGTCAATGTTGATGCTGTTGTGCGACTGCGTGATGAGCGAAATGCTCTGATCGCCAAAGGTGATGAACTGCGCCGCCAGCAGAAGGAAGTGTCTGCACAGATCCCAAAAGCGTCGGCTGAAGAACGCCCAAAGCTTGTCGAACAGGGCAAGCAATTGCGCGATCAGGTCAGCCAGACCGAGGAGCAGCAGAAGAAGGTCGAAGAACAACTACGCGACGAGCAGATTCGCATCCCGAATATGACTCATCCTTCCGCGCCGATCGGTGGCGAAGAGGATGCGTTTGAGATTCGCGTTTGGGGTGAAAAGCCGAAGTTTGACTTCAAGCCTAAAGACCACGTTGAGATTGCTGCCAATCTTGATCTCATCGATTTCGAAGCCGGGGCTCGTGTTGCAGGTTCAGGATTCTACTTCCTGAAGAACGATGCTGTGATGCTGGAGATGGCTCTGGTTCAGTTTGCACTGACGAAGCTGCGCGGCGAAGGTTTCACACTGTTCACGACGCCGGACCTGGCACGCGATTCCGTTCTGGAAGGCATTGGCTTCAATCCTCGCGGCAACGAAACACAGATCTACTCCATTGCCAATAGTGACCTCAGCCTTGTGGCTACGGCTGAGATTACTCTGGGCGGGATCCAGAAGGATCAAATCCTTGATGCAGCGACCCTCCCTCTGAAGTATGCCGGACTGTCGCACTGCTTTCGTACGGAAGCCGGTGCTGCGGGTCGAGCTGGTCGCGGGATCTACCGAGTTCATCAGTTCACGAAGGTGGAGATGTTTGGCTATACCGGGCCGGATCTGAAGGACTCAGATGCGTTGCATGCCGAGGTCCTGCGGATCGAAGAAGAAGTCTTCCAGGAACTTGGCATTCCTTATCGGGTCATCGATACAGCTTCCGGAGACCTTGGCGGTCCGGCGTATCGCAAGTTCGATATCGAAGCGTGGATGCCGGGACGAGGTGACGGCGGAGAATACGGCGAAGTCACCAGCGCCTCAAATTGCACGGATTATCAGGCACGCCGGTTGAATATCCGCTGCAAGAGCCCGGACAAGAAGGGCACTCAGTTTGTTCAGACATTGAACGGTACCGCCATTTCCTGTGCGCGGG
>CAIJTV010000988.1:0-1967 GCA_903823635.1 uncultured Planctomycetaceae bacterium | reverse complement strand
GCCAGTGGTCACACGGGTCCACGTCGCACATCTATTTCCTGTGTTTCCACAACACAATAGCCCAGCAGATGCCTACGGCAGCTGGCAAGCCAAGGAAGATCAGAGCGTAGCCAAATAGCTTCCACGAGTCCGACGTGTCCCATGTAAAGGTAATCGCATCCGACGCGACGAGCGTG
The DNA here is from genome assembly GCA_903823635.1 of uncultured Planctomycetaceae bacterium. GTDB lineage: Bacteria > Planctomycetota > Planctomycetia > Planctomycetales > Planctomycetaceae > SXXK01. The sequence goes on along the minus strand of CAIJTV010000988.1, from coordinate 1,791 downwards.
ACGTTGTGGAGGTGTGCAAAAATTTCCGAACAGTTCGCAGGGGCAGTGAATTGAGTGAAAGCGATCATCATTACTCCACTGGGCTTGATGGCGGCAGCTGAGTTTTTATAGGTTACTGGGAAGAAGCGATGCAGAGGATTCAGGCCTCATACAAAGGTCGCATGAGACTTGCTGCCCCCGTTGATGACAAATGCTGTCTAACCGGTTTCGATCATGCAGGCCCTCTACAAGTACCTACTTCTGGCCTCGCTGGCCGATACAGAGTAAACCGCCGAGCAGTCCGCGATCAAACTCTCTCATCGTCATTCCCTGGCGGGCGGCTTCCCTGGACAGCCGAAACAGGGGCACCGCCAGCTGGACCAACACGTCAGTCTTTCCCTTGTTCCTCTCCAGTCGTCATGTTCATCGACAGCCGCAATGCTCTACCTGACGGTTATTCGCACTCGCGAAGCATCGCATGAAGGCCACTCTTTTACACTACCGTCTCCACAGGACCGCCACCGCAAGTGCGGTCACACTTCGATGCGAGTCTGCATGACGAAACAGTTTTGAATTATTTTGTCAGCTGATTCCTGCAATGTTCAGGCTATGCTCAACGATATCAAATGCGGCACGCGGGTGCCCCAGTGATTTTGATGCGGCCTGCATTTGTCTGAGCCGAGCGGGGTTTCCCAGCAACAGTTCCAGCTTGTACCGGAGCGCTGAGGGGTGGTTAGCCTTCACTGCAGCTCCGTTTTCCAGCAGATAATCACTGTTGCGACTCTCCTGTCCGGGGATCGGATTGACGATGACCATGGCAAGACCTCTGGCTAGTGTTTCCGATGTTGTCAGACCTCCTGGTTTCGACACGATTACATCGGCGCATCCCATCCAGCAGTCCATTTCATCTGTCAAACCGACAATTTGAACGCGATGTCTGGCGGGAGTCGAAACGGCTTCCAGGGTTGTTTTCAGGGCAGCGTTGCGACCGCAGATGACCACCAAATCCATTGGTGTCGAGACTTCCAGAAGGCTGCGGAACACGCCTTCTACCGGCCCGACTCCAAATCCCCCGCACATTTGCAGAACGACCGGGCGGTCGCCTGCCACGTTCATGCGACGGCAACATTTCTTGCGGTCTGCAGCCTGAGCAAAAGCCGGCATGACCGGGATCCCGGTGACGGTGATACGGTCAGCCGGAATTGCCCAGTGCTGCAGGTGCAGCTTGCCCTCGTCCGTCGCCACATAATAGTGATCACAGGGCTCATTGACCCACAGGCGATGAGTGTCGAAGTCCGTACAGACTGTCACCTGCGGAGTGCTGAACTTCCCTTTTATCCGGAGTCTCGCAATCCGTTCCGCTGGAAGGAAATGTGTATTGATCACAAGGTCACATGGCGTTGCCAGCAACCATTTCTCGAAGTCCCGCAGGTTGAGCTTATCGACTGCGATACGAAGTCGATCTCCGAGACGACGCCCTGCCGAAGTATCGCTGTCCATCCTGTCATAAACATAGCCCAGCAAATGCGGTGCTTTGCCCACAAGATCAAGGTACGCCTTCGCATAAATGCGACGAAACGCGGCGGGGGTAAAGTCCAGAACGTCCCGGCTATCGACCTCGGCACCCGGCAGCAACTGCCGCGCTGCAGCAGCCACAGCTTCGCCGGCTTTCAGGTGCCCTGCTCCGACAGACGCCGAGAGCACCAGGATTCGTGGTGCAGATGTTTCCTTCCGCGTGGCTTTGCTCACAATCGAACTCCCTGCTCACCTGTGGAAAAAACTTAGCTCGACTTTGCCAATGTTAAGGTCTTC
>CAIJTV010000987.1:0-2549 GCA_903823635.1 uncultured Planctomycetaceae bacterium | reverse complement strand
GTCTGTCAGGAGATGAACATGCGTCAGATAATGAACAAAGAATCAAAGTCTCAGTTCGAATTGCAGACGACTTTGGGAAGGCTCGCGAGCTGCTGTTGAAGAAGTCGAATGTGGGTTCCGCTCATCGGGAGCTTGTGGATCGAATTCTGACGGTTGCACAATATGAACTTCAGGGCAAGCTGCCGGGCGTGACCATTTCGATTCCTGATGATACTCGAGAATTCATCGTCAATCGGGTCGCGGGGACTCCGGACGTTCCTTTGACCATGTTGCCAGTCAGCAATTCGGGAAGGATAATGGGGCGAATGCTGGGAAGATCCGATGTCAATCTGAGTTCCGCATCTGATGCTTTCCTTTCGGCATTTCGCTGGTCGGTGCGGACGGTCCCCGGAGCAATTCAGGCGAAGTCTGTGCGCGAGCCATTTCTTGCGCCGTGGACGATTAGTCGTGAGGCGTCGGGGAACGTCAATGACTTGCGGAATCAGGAACTCTATCGGTTTGGCACCGTACTCCTGCTGGCGGACAGCGATGGCTTGTCTGCATTTTCAGTCACTGAGCAGCGATGGTTGTGGAGGAAAACGGCTGCCGACGGCTATTCCAGTCGACGTTCACGACTGACAGAAAAGACGTTCGCAAAGCTCGATACAGGCGTGGGCTTTATGATGATGTCGTTCACCGGATTTGGCTGCAATATTTGCGGAGGAAACGCTCGCTGGGTTTGTGTGAAGTCGAACGACAGCGTTGACGTGATTGATATCTACACCGGCAACCGCCTGTGGGGAATGCCACTGGAGGAAACGTACAGTTCCGTACTGGCTTATCGTTCTGCCATCATTGGCCACAGAGGATTCTCACAGCTTGTGCGTTTGAATCCAGTTGACGGGAAAGAACAAGGCCCTGCTCCTTCCGGTGTGGCTGGTCTGTCGACGATGGAGATTCTTCGTGAGACGCCGGATTCGATACTGACTTTGACGCACTCTTCGGCAAACAGGGAGCCAGCACTCGAATGGATCAATCCGGCGGATGGACTTGTGCGACGCAAAGTGGAGTTATCAGAAAAAATGCATGCATCACTTTTGGAGGGAGAAACGCTGGCGCTGTTCACTGAGAACGGTGATCTGAAAGTCGTGGAGCTGATGACGGGGGCTCAGCAGGACTTCGCCGGCTCTGGGGCGGAGATTGCAAAGTCGTTATCGATTGAGCCAACGAAAATGGCATTCCACGCGGATGCTTTGAACTATTATGTCTACGAAATTGACGACAATGGACTCGGGTTATTTGCTTTCGAGACGGCTCGTCTGATTCCGATCAAGACAAGCGTTGTGGCCTTTAGTCGAAGTACCGGAAAGCTTGCCTGGGTACATCCTCTGAAGGCGTCGGGCAGTCTCTACGTTGACGGTCCGGATGAATTTATTGTTCTGGCTGAGATCAACGAGAATGCTGCGGCCAACCTGGGCGGTGGGCGGCCTCTCAATATTCCGGGGCTGATGATTCAGATGGGCCAAACTTACGATGTCAAAGGACTTTCGCGAGCGACCGGACTGTCGCGGTTTAGCTACAAGGTCGCTGCTCAGCGCCCATTCTCGGAAATCCGCCTGACAAGAACAACGGCCAACCAACTGGATCTGGAGGCGTTTGGCCACCGAGTCAGATTCCTTTCTTCCCCGGTTGCAACAGTTCCCTGAAACGAATGACGGCAGGTCCCGCGTTCGCGGGTTGGTGATCTAGCCGGGTACTACGCGTTTTCGTTTAACGGCAAGCCGCAGGCGGAGGCAAAAGGCGACTACGACGGCTGCGACTTGCCGTCAAACGATTAAATTAATAGGCCACAGGCAGAGGCCTGAGAGTTCCGGGCTGGCGATCTATTTTTGAACTGGCGTTTGTGATTCTCGTCAGGAAAGCTAAAAAGCGACTTCGAACGCCTGACAAAACCGGGACTGGCTCCCGTGCAGATCCTGAATTCACGGCGACAAGCGACCGCTAAGGGTGCCTGTCCCGGTTTTGTTGGCGGCTCTTAGTAACGGCTCACTATTTCACTTGTTTGTTCTGGAATTCGTATCAATGGCCAAGGGTAAAGTCAGCGGCAACGTATATCGAGATCATGAAATCAAGGAAGATCATTCCTTCACTCAGGGATTTGGAGCCGGTACCGGAGTTAATCGGCGATACTCGGCCAAGGTCGGCGGCAAGACCAAAAAGGGCAGCCTTGAACAAGTGAAGGCCGATATCGACTATTTCCTCGACAAGAAGAAGACTGAGGAAAAAGGCGAGTGATTGGTGATCCCTCAGGAGTCTGATGCCATGCATCAGCGTTGGAACGTCGCTGCTGACGTGGTTCAAACGTTGCGGCAACTTCCCACGTGGCTTCTGGGGGGATTTCCTGCCGTTTCCGGGTTTGCTCCCGTTTTGCCGCACTGACGCCATGGGAGCGGAATCTGGCGGTACAATGCGGGTAGTCGCCTGATGGAAATTCCGGGTTCTTCAGAGTTGGACGTTGAAAACTGACTTTTCTTTGAGGAATCCGGGCAGAAAACATTCCTCCGTTGCTG
>CAIJTV010000986.1:0-4051 GCA_903823635.1 uncultured Planctomycetaceae bacterium | reverse complement strand
GCGATTTCTGCGACTCTTTACCGTCGGCGTGGTTGAGGATGAGCCTATGTATTTCGGCAGTCATTTTCTCTCGCTGGAGATCGTAGAATGAGCACCTCCATGCCGACCCAAACCACGCTCTTGTTCCGAATACGAGCTCGCGTCACTGCCCTGACCTTGCTTGCGACCATCCTCGTATCGAGCACATCAACGGCAGCAGATCCCGTTTCCACGGAGTCATCCAGTCGACCGGTCTACTTTGGAACAGAAGTGGTCCCGATCCTGACAAAGCTGGGCTGTAACGGTGGTGGTTGTCATGGCAAAGCGACCGGACAGAATGGCTTTCGCCTGTCGCTGTTTGGCTTCGAACCGGAATTCGATTACGAAGCCATCGTCAAGGAATCTCGCGGCCGACGCCTGTCTCCCGCGGCTCCGGAACACAGCCTCCTGCTAACCAAAGGAACTTCCTCCGTCCCGCATGGTGGTGGTAAGCGACTGACCGTCGGAAGCGACGATTATCGAATTCTTCGCGAGTGGATCAGTCAGGGCGCGACGCCTCCACGAGCCGATGACCCTCACCTCGTCAAAATTGAGATCTTCCCGAAGGAACAGATCCTGAACGTCAATGCCTCTCAACAGTTGCAGGTGAGAGCGACTTTCTCCGATGGACTCTCCCGCGATGTGAGTCGTCAGGCCGTTTATCAGTCGAATGAACCGAGCATCGCGACGATCTCAGATGATGGTCTCATCCAGACGACATCACAGCACGGACTGTTCTCAGTGATGGCTCGATTCGGCGAACAGATCGCGACGTTCCACGCGGCCGTGCCATTTGTTAGTGATCCAAAACAGTTGGAAGCGATCGAAGGCGAACTGCGGACGATCGAGTCACGTCTCACGAATAACGAAGCCGGGCACTCCAACAACACCAGCAAACTCATTGCGAAGCCGTCTCCCGTTGATCGTCACCTGTTTGCTCAATGGCGAAAACTGGGGATCGTGCCTTCATCGCCGACGGATGACGCCACATTTCTCCGCCGTGCGTCGGTTGATATTTGTGGTACGTTGCCGACTCGTGACGAGGTCGCTGAGTATCTGACTGACACGAGCCCCGACAAGCGTGAGCAACTGATTGATCGGCTTCTGAATCGTCCCGACTACGCCAGCTATTTCACGCTCAAATGGGCCGACATCCTGCAAAACCGAGGAGCCGGTTACGCAACCAGCAAGCAGCGTGCGGGGACGACTTTGTTTGCTTCATGGATCAGAGATTCTGTCGAATCGAACAAGCCTTATGATCAATTCGTGTCTGAAATCCTGACGGCGACCGGCAGTCAGAATGAGAATCCGCCGGCGATCTGGTATCGCACTGTGCGTAAGTCGCCCGAGTATGTCGAATCCGTTGCCCAGGCGTTTTTGGGCGTGCGTGTCCAGTGTGCTCAATGTCATCATCATCCGACAGAACGCTGGAGTCAGTCAGATTACTACGGTCTGGCCGCGGTGTTTTATCGAGTGGGTCGCAAGGGCGGATTTGCAGATGCCGAAGTGCCCACCGATGAGATTATCTATCTCAAGGAGACTGGAGAAGTTGTTCATCCGCGGACCGGTGAAGTTCTTAAGCCGCAGCCTTTGGGCGGAACACCGTTTGCGATTGGTCTGCAGGATGATCCTCGCGAAAGCCTGGCTCGCTGGATGACACATGCCGACAATCCGTTCTTCGCGCGGACGATGGTGAATCGCTTGTGGGCTCATTTTCTGGGACGAGGAATCGTCCATCCGATTGATGATGCTCGCAGTACAAATCCGCCGAGCAATCCCGAATTGCTGGACGCTTTGGCGAATGACTTTATCGCCAGCGGCTATGACGTGAAGCATCTGATTCGAACCATCACCAACAGCTATGCTTATCGACTGGACTCTGCTCCGGAGCCGGGCAACGCTGGCGACACGCAGACGTTTGCTCGATTCTATGCGAGACGACTACCGGCCGAAGTGATTCTGGATGGAATCAGTCAGGTGCTGGAAGTCCCTACTGTATTCCCCGGAGTTCCAGCGGGAACTCGAGCGATCCAGTTGCCGGATGAAAATGTGGCCGCCCATTTTCTGGATGTCTTTGGTCGGCCTGCTCGTATGTCCGCGTGTGAATGTGAACGCGTAGACGCGCCCGCTTTGACGCAGGCTCTGGAACTTGTGAATTCAACCGAGATTCAGCGGAAGCTGACGGAAGCCAGTGGTTACGCGCAGCAGTTGGCTGGTCGTGATTTGCCAAATGATGCCGTGGCCGAAGAGATCTTTGTGCGAGTCTTCGCGCGGAATCCTCGTCCGGATGAATTGAAGGCTGCGTCAGAGTATCTGGCCGGTCAGTCTGATCGAGGAGAAGCGTGTCGGTCGCTGTTGTGGTCGTTGCTGGCGACGAACGAATTCCTGTTTAATCACTAGAGTCTGATCTCGGAGAACACCCCATGTTGAACACGGGAAACCAGACGTTTCGCAATTGTGCCGGGATGACTCGCCGCAGTCTGCTGCAGATTGGAGCGCCAATTCTGGGGCTGGGGCTGTCCGATTTGCTGCAACTCGAATCGCAGGCGGCCGAGCCAACAAAGTCCGGCAATCGCAAATCACTGATTGTGTTCTGGACTGACGGCGGAATCAGTCAGCAGGACACTTGGGACGTAAAACCCGAAGCGCCTTCTGAATATCGTGGCATGTATCAGCCCATTGGAACTCGAGTCCCCGGCGTGCAGTTGAGCGAAAAGATTCCGTTTCAGGCTGGCGTGATGGATCGACTTTCGATCGTCCGCTCGGTGCATCATGACAACGGGATTCACGCACCGTCGTCACATTGGATGCAGACTGGATACTTTGGCCCCACGCTGGCTCGCAATGCCGCGCAGAAGCCATCGTTTGGTTCGGTGATTTCACGTTCAATCGGATCACGAAAGCCACCGATTCCGGGTTATGTCACCATTCCAAAATCCGAAGCCTTCGGTTATCAGGGAGCGGTCTATCTGGGCAAGGCGTTCAACCCGTTTGAAGTTGGAGCTGATCCGAACGCGGCCGATTTCAAGTTGCCTAACCTGACGATGCCCGCCGGACTGACGTCGCAGACACTGGATTCGCGTCGTTCGCTGCTGAAGACATTCGACACACTCCGACGCGATATCGACGACAGTGGTGTGATGGAAGGTCTGGATACATTCAAAAGTCAGGCGCTCGAAATGGTCGTCGGCGATGAAGTCCGAGCCGCCTTTGACCTCAGTGCGGAGGATGCAACTCTCCGCGACAAGTACGGGCGACATCGATATGGTCAAAGTGCCCTGCTGGCCAGACGACTGGTCGAAGCGGGGGCTCGCTGCGTCAACATCAATACAGGAAACTGGGATCATCACAACGACATTGCGAAGGGACTTGAGGAGCATCTGCCCCCGTTGGATAAAGCGATCGCGGCTTTGGTCGACGACCTGACGACTCGCGGGATGCTGGATGATGTCATCATCTATTGCGTGGGAGAATTCGGACGAACTCCGCGGATGAATGGCCATGCAGGGCGAGATCACTGGGCCGACTGTTTCAGTGTGCTCCTCGCCGGTGGCGGTCTGCGCGGCGGACAAGTTGTTGGAGCCAGTGAGAAGTGGGGCGGGACTGTTCAGGAACGCCCCGTTTCGCCACTGGATTTGCTCGCGACGATCTATCACACGCTCGGTATCCCGCTGGAGACTCATTTCGAAGACGCGAGCGGTCGCCCGATCAGCATCGTTGGCAGTGGCCGTCCGATCACAGAATTGATCTGACGATGAGATCTGGGCGCAAACAGGTGCCACCCACCCGCAAGCTACACCGCTCGAAATTTTGAAGATCGGTATCTCACGCGAAGGCGCGGAGACGCGAAGAATAGGTGTCTTGTGGCTGCTTCCTTTGCGTCTTTGCGTCTTTGCGCCTTTGCGTGAACCTTCCTGCAGCCGCTGATTCACAGCGGCGGAGAGGAGTCGGGGGGCAGATCGTTGACCGGTCACTCGACTCGCGATGGTGTAGATCAGGATATCACGCGAAGGCGCGGAGACGCGAAGAATAG
>CAIJTV010000985.1:0-2396 GCA_903823635.1 uncultured Planctomycetaceae bacterium | reverse complement strand
CGTCTGACACATGATGATAGATCACATTTGGACAACGCGCCGTGCAGAGTCCAAAACATCCAATCCAGAGCGCCTACCATTTCTGGGGAACTTCAGTCTGACTTCCTCCCCAGTTGCTCATTCCGCCCGGCGGAGAAACGAAATGGTGTGTCCCCTGCTGCTCCAGCTGCTTGTTCCTCCGTGCCTCTGTGCCTCCGTGAGAGTAACTTTTTTCTCACAGAGGCACGGAGCCACAGAGTTCCTAATCGTTGCGTATACCGCTCTCGTCCCTGCACAGATTCATTGTCGCGCCCCGGCAGTTTGTGTTATGCACTTCTCCATGCCACACTCCCGAACTTCACCATTCACGCGAAATCACCCTGAATTGAAGACGCAACGACCATGCAAAGTAAACCGCTCACACTACTTGCGGCACTGACAGCAATCGCTTTGTTCTCACCGAAAATGATCGCCGCGCCTCCATCATCAAGGCCCAATATCATCTTCATCATGGCTGATGATCTGGGATACACGGACGTCGCATGTTTCGGCAGCAAGTACTATGAGACGCCAAACATCGACCGTCTGGCGGCTCAGGGCATGAAGCTGCTGAATCATCATCATTGTCAAAACTGCACTCCAACGAGAGCGGCCCTGATGAGCGGTCAGTATGGTGCTCGGACGGGTGTTTATACCGTCGGTGCAATCGATCGGTTTGACTGGAGCACGCGTCCGCTGCGACCGGTAGAAAACGTCACGAGCCTTCCTCTCGACCGTGACATCATCGCGAAGCAGCTAAAAGCGGGGGGTTATGCGACCGGTGTTTTCGGCAAGTGGCATATTGGAGAGCGTGGTGAATACTTTCCCGGCAAGCGAGGTTTCAATGAAGCCATCATCAGTTCCGGAAAGCACTTTGACTTTGAAACAAACCCGAATATCGAATATCCCAAAGGTCAGTACCTCGCCGATTTCCTGACTGATAAAGCCGTTGATTTCATTACGCGACATAAAGACGAGCCTTTCTTTCTCTACTTGCCGCACTTCGGAGTTCATTCACCGCACGAAGCCAAGGCCGATTTTGTCGCAAAGTTCAAGCTCAAGCCGGGCGATGGCGGACATGACAATCCGACTTACGCCGCGATGATCGCTTCGGTAGATGACAGCGTTGGTCGTGTCATGAAAACTCTGGATGAATTAGAACTCGCCGACAACACGGTACTGATCTTTACCAGCGACAACGGTGGCGTAGGCGGCTACAACCGCCCTGATGGTCTTCAGCGCGATCCGGGTTTCGAAGCAAAGGGAAAGAAAGGCAAAGGAGCGGACGAGGATGGTGGCGGCATCACAGATAATGCGCCACTTCGCAGTGGCAAAGGCAGTCTTTACGAAGGAGGAACACGTGAACCTTTCATCGTGCGTTGGCCCGGCGTGACGCAGCCGGGGTCATCGTGCAACGTACCGACGATTCATGTGGACATCTTCCCGACGTTCCTTGAAATCGCCAGCGCACCGAACCCCCGTCAGGTGCTTGATGGAGAAAGCCTTGGGCCATTGTTTCGCGACTCGAATGCCACGCTGAAACGAGATGCCATTTTTCAGCATTTTCCGGGCTATTTGGGATCCGGCCCGGGCCTCTGGCGAACAACGCCGGTCAGTCTTATTCAGGTGGGTGACTGGAAGCTCATGGAGTATCTCGAGGATGGTCGCCTGGAACTCTACAACCTCAGCGACGATATTGGCGAGACAAAAAATCTGGCGACAGAACTGCCGGAAAAGGCCAAAGCACTTCACGATCGCCTGATCGCCTGGCGTGCCGATGTGAATGCTCCTATGCCTACTAAAAACGAGGGCGAGGCGACACAGCCGAAGACAAAGAATAAAGGCAAGGGAAAAGGAAAGAAAGATGAATAAGATGTATATCATTCGGACAATCACGGCCATTCTGCTGTTCGCGTTGCCCGCAACATTGACGATGGCCGACGAGCCAGCTCAAAAGCCAAACATTGTCTTCTTTCTGATTGATGATCTCGGCTACGCCGACTGCGGATTCAATGGGGGTGATGAGATCAGGACGCCGAACATTGACAAGCTGGCACACAGCGGCGCCATTCTCGAATCTCATTATGTCCAGCCCGTTTGTTCGCCGACTCGAGCAGCCCTGATGACCGGACGCTATGCGACTCGAACGGGGGTCTACACCATTGTGCGACCAAAAGCACAATGGGGATTGCCACTGCAGGAACGCACGCTGGCCAATGCGCTTCATGACGCTGGTTACGAAACCGCGATCACTGGAAAATGGCATCTGGGTGAATTCGATCCGGCCTACGTTCCAACTTCGCGGGGGTTTGATCACCAATACGGACATTATTTCGGCGCGATCGATTATTTCACTCACCTTCGAGATGGCTCATACG
>CAIJTV010000984.1:0-4826 GCA_903823635.1 uncultured Planctomycetaceae bacterium | reverse complement strand
GAGATCGACGCCGGTGTCTTTGGTCGGAAGCCATACCTTCCAGCGGGGAAAGGTGCGCTCGATGTATGCTCCGAAAGGTCAGCGAGAGCCAGGGAAAATGACATTTGCTGTTCGTCAGGCTGCGAAGAAACACGCTCGCGATTACTTTGTCAGTTCCGTTAATCCTGCAGTGACTCGAGTGGATCTGATTTTCAAGCAGGACCCGTTTTCTCGCGACAGTATCAGTGACTTCCGTAACCTGCGTGACAAGATTCATGCTCATCTTCCGGAAGGCCTTAAAAATGCTTCACTGTCCTTTGTTGGCAATACGGCCGACATTAGCGACCTGAAGGACGTGACCGACTCTGACCAGATCAGAATCGATACCCTCGTCATGCTGGGTGTCTATTTGATCCTCGTGGTTCTGTTACGACGACCCGGCATTTGTGCCTACCTGATGTTCACAGTCTTCTATAGCTACCTCGCCACGCTGGGTATCACATATCTTGCATTCTGGGCGATGGATCCGCAGGGCTTTGCCGGGCTCGACTGGAAAGTGCCGATGTTCCTGTTCACGATCCTGATTGCTGTGGGTGAAGATTACAATATCTTCCTGATGGCTCGTATCGAGGAAGAAGAAAAGATCCATGGTCCAGTGAAGGGAATCACCGTGGCATTGGAAAGAACAGGCAGCATTATCTCGAGCTGTGGAATCATTATGGCCGGTACGTTCTCTTCTCTGATGGCGGGCAGTTTGGTCGGAATGGATCAACTTGGTTTCGCACTGGCTTTGGGTGTTATGTTGGACACGTTTGTGATTCGCCCGATCATGGTTCCGTCTCTGCTGATGCTTTTGGCGACAGGGAAATTGGGAGTGTTCAGTCGACTCGCTGGCTATGAAAAAAAAACGGACGATGTGAAGTCACTCGCGGCCTGAGCCTATGAGTCGTCCCGAAGCTGCCCCTACAGATTCTTCTAGCTTCCGAAACTCCCTCGCTTACCGATCTGCGTTTGTTATTGTCGGCTGGTTGAGTAGTCTGTGGGTTTGTCTGCCGTTCGAGTGGTCTCGGTTGCAGGCCGCCATTGCCAGCCCTTCTGGTATATTGGGTTGGTTTGCGGACTGGAATCCGGACACGACCCTCCCGTTCCTGGTGCTGCTGACTCTTCCTGCAATTGTCTTCGCCGGAGTTCGTGGTGTACGGCCGCGAGTGATCTGGTTGCACTCGATAAAAGCTGCTGAAGCGACTGATACGAAGGGGCTTACAAAACCGCCACGACGTTATTGGTTGATCACAGCGGGCATGTTTCTGGTTTCCTTCCTGTGCAGTGCTTCAATCGGCTGGCGCGAGATGCAGATTGGGATGTCCGCAACGCCGTCTGAACTTCCAGACACGGTACGGTTTGCACGACTGCCGCCGGCTTATCACGATGAGTTCAGCTATCTGCTGCAAACGCGGACGTTTCTTGCCGGACGCTTTTCGTGGCCGCCCATGATGGTGCGACCGGATCTCTTTCACCAGATCCACGTGCTGAATGAACCAACCATAGCCAGCCGGTATTTTCCACTGACCGGTGCTTGGTTGGCTCCGTTCGTGGCGATCGACGTGCCGTGGCTGGGACAGTGGATCGCTGGGGCGCTTTCGTGTGTATTCTTTTTCCGCTGCCTCCTGAGGCTGCTTCCGTTAGGTTCCGCGATTGTGGGCGGACTATTGATCGCCGTCAGCCCCGGACTGGCCGTTTTTAGCAATTTGTTGTTAGCCCATCATGCCACGATGTTAGCCCTTTCCGTGTTCCTTTGGGCATTTCTCAGGTTGATAGCGTCAAATCGAACCGCAGATTGCTTCATCGCAGGCGTTTCCCTCGCGCTCGCAATGTTGGGTCGTCCGATGACGGCAGCCGGATTTGCACTGCCTTTCGGAGTTTGGTTCGTTCTTAGTCTTCTACGCCGGCTGCTGCGCAAAGCTGTTTCTCCTGATGTTGAAGCAAGCCTGGGGCTCAGGCCTGTTCTCGCGATGGGTGGGCCGATCGTTCTTGGCCTTGTTGTGCTGGGGATCATGAATCAGTCCATTACCGGACACTGGAGTCGATCGGCGTATCAGTATTACACAGACACCTGGACTCCGTCTCATCGCTTTGGATTCAACAACGTTGAACTTGGCCAGCAGGTCGCCGGACCAAAAACGCTGAAAGCCTATGACCGCTGGGCGACCAACCTGACGCCAGGCAAGGCTGCTGAGAATCTATGGAATCGGACTGTCGCGAGCAGTCAGTGGTCATTGGGAATCACCGCACTTCTGTTCGCCATCATCTGCGCGATGCCTTCGTGTTGCCGTTGGTCGGGTGGTGACAATCGAATTGGTCTCGTGGGCCTGTCGATTGTTTCGATGCACCTTGTCCACATTCCATACTGGTATGATGGCATTATGCATTGGCATTATGTCTTCGAGACGGCACCTTTGTTGTTGATGATGACCGCTGTCGGATTCAGAAATGCCGTGGACGTGATGCGTGTCCTCAGGATGAAAAAAGCCATGCGAGGCTGGACGCTGGCACTTGTTGGTTCATGCCTGCTGCCAAACTGGGTGACGGCAGAATCGTTCTGGGGATCGTCGCGAGTTTCACTGGCCGTAAACGAACAGGCGTTTTCTCGGGTTCGGTTTGAGCTATTCAATCGGCTGGTGAACTCGCCTGGTATTCAGCACCCGTGTCTGATTCTGGTCGACGAACGGAACTCTGATCCTCAGTTAAGCTATATCATTAATCCTCCGGATCTGTCTGGTGATGTTCTGACCTGTCGACATCCTGGTTCTGCTGCGGAGATTGCTCAATTGTCGAAGGCGTTTCCATCGCGCATGCTGTACGTATTTGATCCGGAGGCATTTCAGTTGACGAAGTCTCAGTTGTCGGCTCAGGCTGGCGATGCACCGGCCGCCACAGAAAAGGAGCCCCGACCATGATTCCATTGCGGGACAATATTCCGGCGCGAACAACCCCGGTTGTGAACTATGCGTTGATGATCGTGTGTGTCCTGGTGTTTCTCGTGCAATCCGCAGACACGGACGGTACGTTCACGTTGCGTTTCAGCATGATTCCCCAGCGGATTACAAAACCTGATCAGCCGGTGTTGATTGAAGATCATCGAATCGTCAAGACGCCGTTCGGAACTCGCGAGGTCACCGTTCGCCACGAAGTGCCTCCGCTTGCGCTTCCGGCGTGGACAACGGCGATTACCTGCGTATTTCTGCACGGAAGCTTCATGCACCTGCTTGGGAATATGTGGTTCCTGTATATCTTCGGGGACAATGTAGAAGACCGACTCGGCCACTGGGGCTACCTGCTCTTCTACATGGGCTGTGGAATCGCCGCGAGCTTTGCGCACTATGTGTTTGAAGTGAACTCCGGAATTCCTACTCTGGGTGCGAGCGGTGCGATTGCCGGTGTGATGGGCGCGTATCTGGTGCTCTATCCTCATGCCAACGTCATGACTCTTGTTCCGCTGCTGTTTATCCTGCAGATGATGGTCATCCCGGCACCGATTTTTCTCGGGCTCTGGTTTGTGATGCAGCTGTTGCAGGGAACCTTTTCGATCGGTGCAACTGAGGCCGCCGGTGTTGCCTGGTGGGCTCACATCGGCGGCTTTGTCGCGGGCTTCATCGTCGCATGGTTGCTGAACAAAAGCGGGCAGACTCAACCACGAGTTCTCGTGGTGCGGCCCGGAACTGATCGACGTTTCGATCACATTCGTTTTCCATGGGACTGATTATTCTTCCCCGTCCTTTTTGACCATTTCCTTGTATCGCTTCTGGAACTTGGCCACCTTCGGGCCCACCACAGCCGCGCAGTAAGGATTGTCAGGGTTCTGAGCAAAGTAGTCCTGATGATAGTCCTCGGCCGGATAGAATTTTTTCATCTCTTCGATCGTCGTGACAATCGGGTCGTCGAAGTCTCCTGACTTGTCGAGTTCAGCGATGACCTTTTTTGTTGCCTCGTTTTGGTCTTCATCGTGGAAGAAGACGGAGGAGCGATACTGAGTTCCTACGTCGGCACCCTGGCGGTTCTTCGTTGTCGGATCATGAGTATGGAAGAAGACGTCCAGCAATTGATCGAAAGTCACTATTGAGGGATCGAATTCAATCTGAATCACTTCCGCGTGTCCGGTCAGCCCGGTGCAAATGTCTTTGTAGGTTGGATTTGGCTTCACGCCACCCGTGTACCCGCTGACAACCTTCAGAACTCCGCGACATTTCAAAAACACAGCTTCCGTACACCAGAAACAGCCGCCGCCAAAAGTCGCCAATTGAGTCTTTGGCTTTTCTGTCTTCTTCTCATCAGTACCAGTCATGGCGTTTCCTTCCTGTCTTTGCCGAAGTGAGTACGGGCCAAACGATGAACAGGCCCATCATTGTTTCTCAGTGCGATGTTGGTCCATCGCCGAGAGTAATTCTGCAAGTCACAACGCCGGGGCACGACGGTGATCTTGTCCGCCGGCCACTGAGCGATCCATTTCGTGAATGCTAACCGACTTCTCGCCTCATGGAAACGAGTCCGAGATTCCGGCCCTATGGTTAACCCGGGTTGCTCGTGATTTCGGCAAATATCGCCGCATCAAAATCAGTGTTCTGGCCGTTCCCGGTGAAGAACGTCCATCAGTTCTCGCTCCGTCAACTTCACGTAAAACGTGGAGTCAACGCGTTTCAATCACCGCGAATGATGCCCAGCAGCGTGAATCTGCATTTCCCGCCAACGGCGAAGTCTGCCGAAGTTTCAAGCTCCGCATTCACTCACCGCAGAACTCACAATCGGAAGAAGCGTAAAGTTTGCGCCAAACAGGCGTCGATCAGATCGAT
>CAIJTV010000983.1:0-1919 GCA_903823635.1 uncultured Planctomycetaceae bacterium | reverse complement strand
GCCTGAGCATTCGTGCTGACCTGTTCTGCAGCACCGCTGGCCAGCGTGGCCTGATGAGTAGTCTCCTGAGCATTCGCTCGCATCTGCTGTCCCACAGTGACCAGTTCCGACCGAGCCACATGACGAAGAGCTTCTGCCGATCTTCGCAGGGTATTAGACATCTCTCGAGCTGTATACCAGCCAAACAGACCGCAGGAAATGACCACGGCCGATGCCAAGCCAATGTTCCACTTCACGCTGGCGTCAACAAATTCACCAGACTCTCGTTCTACCTCGATCGAAGTCTTCTGTGTCAAGGCTGAGAGATCATTGATCGCCGCCTTATGTTTGCGAAACACGGGGGTCATTTCACTGACAAAGATCGCCTGAGCCTCGGCCCCTTTTGCAGCGAGGCATGCGGGGATCAGCTTTTCACTCGCAAGCTTAAAGAATTCAACGGCAGGTTCGTGTGTATCCTTCATCAGCTTGGACTTGATTTCACCTTCCGTCATTGTGTTGTTCCAGAAATCGTGACGATCTTCATACTGTTTCTGAAGCGTGCGAATCTCTTCAGCAGCGGCTGCCATCTCAGCCGGAGACGCATCTCCGTCGTGAGACATCTCCGCCAACGTGAGAGATGCCAGATATCCTTCGAGGATGTACTCTGGTGGTGGCAGGATGTCTGCGAGAACATCTTTCATTTCCACAATCTTTTTGTAGTACGGACCATTTACCTTGCTGACAGAGAGAGTGTGATTGGACCACAGGCCGTAACCGATCAGACCGAGCGAGAAAACGCCCGTCAGAATATAAAGCTTGACCGGTACTGAGATGTTGCGAAACGACATGTAGAACACTCCGAAGTTGTACGTTGGCTTGTGGAACAGGTTGTCTGGTCTCGCGATCCATTTCTGAATCGCGATAGAAGATTTCAGGAATTAAAGAGTTGATCCCGTCAGTCGATTGGTCAACTGGCGGCTGGAGTGAAGAACCCCATGCACCGCTCGGCCGATTTCATCGGTCGCTGATTTTTGCTGATGGACTGCACTGGCAATCGCGGTTTGTGAACAATCAATTCGTCGGACCACTTCCTGAACCGTGCCGAGATCTCCCAGCAGTTCAGTAGAGGCCGACTGAATCGCGTTGATTTTTTCAGTGATCGCGGATGTGGCTTTGGAAGTTTCGCGAGCAAGTTCTTTGACTTCACCAGCCACGACTGCGAAGCCTTTACCGGTGTCGCCAGCTCTGGCCGCTTCAATCGTGGCGTTCAGGGCCAGCAGATTTGTCTGCTCGGCGATCGCGTCAATCAGTTGGACAATATTGCCGATCTCGCTGCTGCATTTGCTCAGCAGATTCCCGCGTACATTTGTCGATTCGACCTTCAGGACAACTTCGCGGACGAAGCCGGACGTAGACGAAGCTCCGTCAGCGATGTCGCGAATGTTGGCCGACAGTTCTTCGATCGCACTGGCAATGCCAGCGGTCCCGTCTGAAACATCCTGGGCCACTTCGTTACCGATCAGGCAGGCGTTCTGACGAACATCCATCTGCACGGATTTCAGAATGACCAGTGATAAAAGTCCGCAGACGATCAGGCTCACAACGGCAAAATTCATAGCCTTGGACATTGCTGCCGCAGCATCGGCGTCGGCCTGATCCAGTGACGAAACAATCTCAAAGGCTCCCTTCAGGTCACCGACTGAGGCATTCTCCATTTCGAAGCCCGTGCCGTCGAGTCCCTTATCGTTACCCCAGAGTTCCATTGAGTTGCCTGGTTTTCCATGACACTTCAGGCAGCTTTCGCTCATGCGAACCGGGCGGAAGTAGTGTACAGTGTTGTGTGCTTCGTCGAACTCGATCAACTCATTCAGATTCTCATCGCTCAGCTTCGCCAGAGCAGCACGCTCAAAAGCGTCAGCCATGTTGGCCGGATTTCTGGG
>CAIJTV010000982.1:0-3091 GCA_903823635.1 uncultured Planctomycetaceae bacterium | reverse complement strand
TGATATTTCGAGACACGCACAGACGCATCGCGTGCGACAAGCGAGCGTCGTCTGCAGCATCTGTCGACAGCAACCGTCTGGCTAACGCTCGTGCCGTTTCGGCAAACGTTTCATTATTCAACGACGTCAGTGCCTGCAGCGGCGTATTCGACGACTGCCGTTCGATACATGTGCTGTTGGCGTCGGGACAGTCGAACGTAATTAGATTCGGGTGCGGCGACGTTCGCTTGAAGAACGTATACATGCCTCGGCGATATCGATCCTCGCCCTTCGATTCAGCCCACTGAAAATTCCCGGCATAACTCAATTCGGCAATGCCTGGCGGCAGAGGTGGATAAACACTGGGGCCACCAATTTTGTGAGACAACAGTCCGGAAACATCCAGACTGATATCGCGAACGATTTCACCTTCGACACGAATTCGATTCTGCCGGCCCAGCATTAAATTTTGCGGATCAACATCGCGGAGTTCGGGACGATGTTTGGAAGCCTGGCGATAAGTAGCTGACATCACAATACGGCGAATCAATGCCTTCCGCGACCAGGCTTGCTGAGTTCCCGAGCCGGACATCAGGTCAGCGGCCAGCCAGTCGAGCAATTCCGGGTGAGTCGGTTTTTCGCCTCGAACCCCAAAATCATTCGCGGTGCGAACAATTCCGTGCCCAAACAAAAGCCGCCAGATGTGATTAGCCGTCACGCGCGGAGTCAGCGGATTCTCCGGCGACACTAACCAGCGGGCGAGATCCAGCCGATCACCCATAGCGTTATTTTCACGCAGACTGAACGCCGGGAGCGTCGCAAGTCCCGCGGGCTGCACTTCCAGTTCTGTAAGCGGATCTAAAAACTCGCCCCGGCGCAGCACATGCGTTTTTCGCGGGTTCTGAGTTCTCTGCACAACAATGCGAACAGACAACTCGGGCTTCGGCGGTTCCTGTTTCTTCAGTTCATCGATCTGCGTGACCAGTTCCTTCAGAGGAGACGTTTGGCGATTGAAGTAGTCCTGCAATTGTTGCTTTTGTTCTTCGCTTCTCTGATCTTCAGGCTGATTCAACGCCTTGACAATATTCTCAGGCAAGACCGCATCCGGTTCGATTCCCGTCTTCAGCGAGAGTTTGAACCGACCAATGGTATGCTGCTGACCATATTGATGACTGAGTCGAACGCGAACGTAACTGTTGCTGGTCAGATCCAGCGGCTGTTTCAATGACGCCGTTAGCCAATGCTCTTTGCCGTATTGTGGAGCAATCGCCCATCCGGATTGATCGTCCCCGTCGAGCACATTTTGGGCAGCCCACGGACGATCGGCCTGCTCAAAATCGGCCTTGGCAATTGCGAATTCAATCCGCCGAGCATCGGAGAAGTCCGGCGTTGATGCGACTTCCATCGTCAGTTCGCTCAGCACGAAATTCCCATGAGCAACTCGCCCCGGACCATTGGCCGGCAGCGACTTGTCGGGAAAAACATCGAGACGAAGTCCAGTCACACTCTTTAAGTCCGACTGCCCTGTGAGCGTGTAAACGGCTCGCTCTGGATTCTCGCCACTCACAAGAACCACGCCGCCCTTCTGCTGCTCGAACAGAATTCCGGATTCACTGCTGTATGCGGGCTCTTTGAGTACATGAAACTTGACGGGATCTGAGGCTGCTGCATTCAATTGCCCCAGCGCGGCTTGCTGCCATTTCGTGAATTCAGCGCCGTGAGCAACCTGGGCTTCGACCAACTGCGATGTCAGGGTCTTCAGCTTCTCATCATACGCAGTCTTCAGACCTGCATAGGCGGAGACATCAGCTTCGGACTTCGGCACTATCGCGGTGGACTCATCGCCATTGTTGAAGACCGAGAACAACTGATAGTATTCTCGCTGACTAATTGCATCATACTTATGCGAATGACATCGAGCACACCCGACGGTCAGTCCCAGCCAGACAGCGCCTGTTGTTTCCGTCCGATCAAAACAGGCCTCGACGCGAAATTGTTCCTGATCAGTTCCGCCCTCGGTATTCGTCAAAGTCTGACGATGAAACGCCGTTGCAAGGCGTTGCATCGGAGTCGCATCAGGCAACAGGTCTCCAGCGAGTTGTTCGATTGTAAACTGATCGAACGGCATATCCGCATTGATCGCGTCAATCACCCAGTCGCGCCAGCGATAAGCATCGGGACGTGGATTATCTTTTTCATACCCGTCGGAGTCTGCATAGCGAGCCATGTCGAGCCAGTGACGTCCCCAACGTTCGCCGAAATGCGGTGAGGCGAGGAGCCGATCAACAAGCTTGTCATAAGCGTCCGGAGTCACATCATGGACGAACGAATCAACCTCCTCGATCGTCGGCAACAGCCCGGTCAGATCGAGCGACAAGCGACGAATCAGCGTAAAGCGGTCTGCTTCCGGCGATGGCTTGATGTCTCGCCGTTCCAGTTCAGCCACAACAAAATGATCGATCTCATTCCGCAGCCAACTCCGATCTTCAACAACTGGCAAGGTTTGAGATTTGATTGGCTGATAGGCCCAGTGAGAATTCTTTTCGGTTGAGATGTTCGCTGATTCCGGCCATTCGCAGCCCTGATCAATCCAGGCTCGCAGGATGCCGATCTGCTCTTTCGTCAGGCGATCCCCTTCCGGCGGCATGATGTGGTCTGGATCAGTGCCATGGACATAGTGAATCAGTCGACTGGAATCGCTCTTACCGGGTTCCAGAATCTTGCCAAGATCACCACCAATCATCATCAGATCGCGGCGGTCCAGGCGTAGTCCGGACTCCTGCCTCTCGCCGGCATGACACGACCAGCAACGGCCCTTCAGGAGTGGCTGCACATCCTGAACGAAATCAATTTTCCGCTCGACGGCTGGCGGCAGCTCGTCGGCGAGCGCGACGAATGTTTGGCAGAGAATTACGCAAGCTAAGGCGGGAATGAAAGAGCGGATCACGAGACGTCTCCGGCGTGACTGTCACGCATGCGGCGAGCATTTCACCGGCCACATGCGTCTTAAGAACAGCATCAACAGGAAAACGATAACTCCGCAGGCCGAGCAATACCAGGGACTTTGAGGATTCAGCAAGAGTACTTCAATGGGTAGTGGTGCAGAAGCCAG
>CAIJTV010000981.1:0-2195 GCA_903823635.1 uncultured Planctomycetaceae bacterium | reverse complement strand
GTATCAGAAGAAAAAAGATCTCCGCCGAGGAACTCGGGCCGGATCGATTGCTGTGTATTGTGCCAATGAAGCCGTAAAAGACTCGGGGATTGACTGGCCCAATGTGGCTCGCGAAAACGTGGGCGTGTACATTGGAATTACAGAGCACGGGAACGTCGAAACAGAAAATGAGATCTACGAGATCTCCAAATTCGAGTACGACACCAAGGTCTGGTCTCATCATCATAATCCACGAACAGTTGCCAACAATGCAGCTGGCGAAGTCACTCTGAATATGGGCATTACGGGCCCACACTTGACGCTCGGAGCGGCCTGTGCTGCTGGAAATGCGGGGTTCATTCAGGCCGTGCAGATGCTGCGGCTGAAAGAAGTTGACCTCGCGAATGCGGGCGGTGTTTCGGAGAGCATTCACACCTTCGGAATTTTTGCCAGCTTTGCGGCTCAGGGTGCATTGGCCACTCATGAAGACCCAACGAAGGCCTGTCGACCATTTGACAGGAATCGCAACGGGATTGTTGTCGCGGAAGGCGGCGGCATCTGCACACTGGAACGCTTGCCGGATGCATTGAAACGCGGCGCGAAGATCTACGCTGAGGTCATCGGGTACGCGATGAATTCGGACGCGAAGGACTTCGTACTTCCTGATTCAAACCGTCAGGCAGAATGCATTTACCTGGCTATGAAGCGAGCAGGCATTGGTCCTGAAGATGTGGACATCGTCAGTAGTCATGCGACCGCGACAGAACAGGGCGATATTGAAGAAGCCGCTGCGCTGCGGCGAGTCTTCGGGAACAGCCCCAAAACGTTCATCAATAATACAAAAAGTTTCATCGGCCATGCCATGGGAGCAGCCGGTGCATTGGAGTTGCTTGGCAACGTTCCGTCATTTGACGATGGGATTGTCCACGCTACAATCAACCTTGACGACCTTGACCCACGATGTGCGCTGCCTAATCTGGTGATCAATCAGCCTCGGGAAATTGGTCCAGTGAAGTGCATTCTGAATAACTCTTTCGGGATGTTGGGGATAAACTCCGTCGTCATCATTCGCAAGTTTCAGGGATAGTTTGAGAGGGTGGTTTAATGACGTCTGATCAGATCCGGCAGGTGATTCTGGACATTCTGGGGCGAATTGCTCCGGACGAGGATCTCACCGATCTTGACGACGCGCGTCCGTTCCGTGAACAGATGGAATTGGACAGCATGGATTTCCTCGACATCGTCATGGAACTGCGGAAAATGTATCGCATTCAGATTCCGGAAGAGGACTATCCGAACCTGAACACAATGGGCGGGACGGTGGAGTATCTGCTGCCTCGGCTGAAGGATGTTCCAGTCGGCGCCTGATGCGTCCGGCGGATACGACATATTGAAGACACAACCAAACGAAGCCCGGTCTTTTCAAAGAGCCGGGCTTCAATTGGTTCAAAGGGGTTGATGGCTGTGCGTTATGACACCGTGATTATCGGTGCCGGGATGTCCGGTTTGTCCGCAGGAGTGCGTCTGGCGTACTACGAGAAGAACGTCTGCATTCTCGAGCGACACACTACGATTGGCGGCCTGAATTCTTTTTATCGCCTTCGTAAACGGAACTACGACGTCGGTCTGCATGCTGTCACCAACTATGCAGAGCCGGGTACCAAGCAGGGACCACTCAGCAAGCTTCTGCGCCAACTGAGAATGAAATGGGAAGACTTTGATCTGCGACCTCAGTTGCAGTCTTCGATTGTCTTTCCCGGTGCGACTCTTCATTTCACAAATCAGTTCAACTATTTTGTGGAACAGATTGCATCCGCATTTCCTCAGCAGATCGATGGGTTCCGTCGCCTGGTGACTCGCATTGCCGAACACGACGCTCTGGATCTGGAACGGCAAAGCGTGTCAGCTCGCCAGGTTGTTTCGGAATATATTCGCGACCCGTTGTTGGT
This sequence comes from uncultured Planctomycetaceae bacterium, assembly GCA_903823635.1. Taxonomy (GTDB): domain Bacteria; phylum Planctomycetota; class Planctomycetia; order Planctomycetales; family Planctomycetaceae; genus SXXK01. The sequence continues at coordinate 267 of CAIJTV010000981.1, read as the reverse complement.
CGACATGTTGTTCTGCCCGTTGATGTTTTACGGCAGCGCAACGCCGCGAGATATGGATTTCAGCCAGTTCGTGATTATGTTCAAGAGCATTTTCCACGAAGGATTCGGTCGGCCGTTCGATGGAATTCGCCTGATCCTGAAGCGACTGGTGAAACACTTCAAATCGCTTGGCGGGCACCTGACACTTCGTGCGGGGGTGCAGGAGTTTCGCCAGAGCAACGGGCGAGCGACCTCTGTGCTTCTGGATGACGGTACCGAAATCGAAGC
>CAIJTV010000980.1:0-2893 GCA_903823635.1 uncultured Planctomycetaceae bacterium | reverse complement strand
CGAAACGATTCCGTGTAATCGTGGTGTTGCTCGTTCTCAATAATCAGCTCCTGCGGGATCACTGGTGATTCCGCAGGCACTGTTTCGAACTCCAGCAGGACGCGGTGAGGCGACAGACTGGGTTTCGATCGGACATGACATTGGCGGCGACAGAAGAGATTCCGCTGATGGGCTGAGTGAATAAAAGACGTTGAATCTCCAGAGGGCAGCACGACGGCAAAGCGGCCGGAACTATGCAGCAGCAGTCTTACAGAATTCAGCAGTTCGTCGTGACTCAAGGAGTCTGTATGGCGGGCCAGATTGCGACGAATCTCGTTCGATTTCAATGAGTCAGCAAACCAGGGAGGATTTGAGACGATCAGCGAGTAGGCCTTATTACGCAGGCCGCTGGAAGCAAAGCTTTGGATTGTCTGGTGATGCAGGTTCAGTCGGTCAGGCCATGGACTTGAAGAAAAGTTTCTCGCTGCCTGTTCAGCAGCATTTGGCTCAACCTCCACTGCGTCGACGATCGCATTCGGAAACCGCTGAGCCATCATCAGGGCGATCAGGCCTGTACCAGTGCCGATATCGAGGATTCGTTCCGGTTGTTCGGCCTGCGCCCATGCTCCCAGCAGAATGCCGTCCGTGCCGATTTTCATCGCACAGCGATCCTGGTGAACTACAAATTGTTTGAAGCGAAAAGAATTCTCCATCTCATGAGGCTCTCAGAATCGCCGCCGATTACAATCCAAGGTCGGTGACATTGCCCCCCCCCAGTTCTTTGGATCCGTAAGAAATGAACCACTCTGCCCTCGCCTTTGTGTTAACCGTGGCCCTTACTACCCTGAGCCAGGCTCAGGAACCGGCGATTCGAGTTGTCGTATGGGATGAACAGCAGCCAGCACAAAAACAAGCTTACGAGAACTTTCTGGGCAATGCGATTGCAGAGCATCTGACAAAGCAGCCCGGGCTGAGGGTCATCTCTGCGAATCTTAGCCAGCCCGATAAGGGGCTGCCCTCAACGCTGCTGGACAACACCGATGTGCTGGTCTGGTGGGGGCATGTGCGACACGATGAGATTTCTCCGGAAGTCTCACGAGACATCGTTGCCAGAATCAAAGACGGACGACTGGCTCTGATCGCTCTCCATTCCGCTCACTGGGCCAATCCATTTGTTGAAGCGATGAACGAGCGAACTCGTGAGGACGCTCGTCGGCGTTATCCGGATCCTCCTGCCGGGCCGCCGGTTCAGTTTGAGTTTGTCGCACCCGAGGGCCGATTTGTCCCGACGGCAGATTCAATCAGAACGCCAGCGTACTATGCAAAACGTCGCGGCAGCTCGCTCTCCGTTCGAGTTGATCTGCCGAATTGCGTATTCCCTTCTTACCGGCCTGATGGCAAACCGAGCACCGTGAAGGTTTTGAAGGCTGACCATCCTGTAGCCGCTGGGTTGCCTGCTTCATTCGAGATCCCTCAGACCGAGATGTACTCGGATCCGTTTCACGTGCCAGAGCCGGATGAAGTACTCTTCGAAGAGACTTGGGAAGCCGGTGAAAGTTTTCGAAGTGGTCTCATCTGGAAGATCGGGAACGGTCGAGTGTTCTATTTTCGCCCAGGACACGAAACCTATCCCGTCTACAAACAAGAGCTGCCACTGCGAATCATCACGAACGCAGCGTTGTGGCTTGGCAAGTCAAACGTGGACTAAGCTTCATGCCCTCCGGGAATGCGGCAGCCTGCAGCCGCCTTGGTGAGGGCAGCCTGCTGCCAAACCGTGAGCCTGAATGCTCTTTCGAGTTCAAATCGATTGTCCACAGCAGGCTGTGAAGTGGAAAGTTGCAGCGGGCTGCAGCAGTCCAAAGAACGGGAAGGATCGAGGTGATCTGGCGTTGGAGAACCTCGCGGTTTTCGATGAATTCTGGTAGGCTCCTGGCACGCGAGGTGAGACTGTCGTCAACAATCGTACGCACAATCTCTGTCCCTCGAATGAAGAATTCATCCAGTGGTTTAATGGCCACGACTACGCTCACCATGAATCTCAGTCCCCAGCATCAGCGTGAAATCCGAGAACTACTTGCGACTGGTCATCTTGATCAGGTCGTTATGCGTTATCGTGAAATCACCGGGTGCGATGTGGCAACGGCAGAGGCGGAAATTGACGCCATGGCTTCGAGCAGTTCAGCGGAAAAAGCGGCGACTGTCGATCATGTGGTTGTTGATGAATCACGTTCGTCGGGATCAGCCTGGACACTCATCACCGCGATCATGATCTTCGTTGCGATTCTTGGCACGGTATATCTCTATCTGTTCCCAAGAATGCAGGGTGAGTATGTCTCGTCGACTTCGACTCTCGAGCTTCATGCCATAAGTTCGTCGGAAGATGCCGGCAGTCTATCGCTGACTTTGCCTGATGGCTCAGAAGTCATCGTGGATGATGAGACTCTGCTGAACGCGGCCGATTTTTCCGTATTCCGAGGAGATGAATTCCAGCAGCCTGCAAGTCTGACGTTGTATCTTTCCGAGTCGGGCCGCGAACGCCTGAGAACTCCTGAAGTGATGGCTGCCAAAGAACTGGTCGTCATTTTGAACGGCCGTGCGATTGCTCGCACTCAGCCTACGGAATGGACAGAGTCAAGCATGGTCATTGAACTGCCGGGACTGTTTTCGTCTGACGTCAATGAGATTTTTGCCCGACTGACGCAATGAACTGGCTACGATGATTGCCCGTTGACTTGAGGCTTAACGAGTTTGTTCGTCGGACGTTGCAGCTTTCTTCTCATCCGGGCATTTCCAGAGTTTGTACAGCAGTTCGAACATCTCCGGATCGTGCTTCTGTAATTCTTCCTTGTTGAACGGGAAGAAGTCATTCGTCGAAAAGAAGGCTTCGCTGCATTCGGCGAAATATTCCATGGGG
>CAIJTV010000979.1:0-8787 GCA_903823635.1 uncultured Planctomycetaceae bacterium | reverse complement strand
GTTAAGACTGAGCAAGCTCCCGCCGGACGCTCGAAAGAGGTTCGGAATCGCATGTCGAATACCGGAAAGGCGTCGCTGTGATCCTCAAGTTTCGGCAGTGATTTGAATTCTTCTGAATTCCTGAAAGACGAGCCCCACCATGGCTCGTCTTTCTTCATTCAGAACTCTTTCGTTGACTACCAACACCGTTCAAAAGTAGCCGGCGCACTCTGAGTGTCGTCCGCCACTTGTGAATATCCACCGAGTTCTCAGAGTTGCGGCACATGGAATGTGCCTGCGACTTTGAATAATTGACTGCTGCCGAACCACCGTCTCTGAGACACGTCAGGCACACGTTGAGATTGCGGTTGTAATCGCCGTGCCTGAACCGTATCACTCCGACAGTAAATGTTGCTGCCGGACTCGGTCCATTCCTTTCCAGATCCTGAATCCATCCCGATGAGCTCCACTGATCCCGTAGTCGCGCGAGAAATTGCTCGCCGCAGAACGTTTGCCATTATTTCGCATCCGGATGCGGGCAAGACAACTCTGACCGAAAAACTTCTGTTGTACGGCGGGATGCTGGAGACGGCGGGAGCTGTTCGCGGTCGCAAGAATCAGAAGTCCGCCACATCCGACTGGATGGCACTCGAACAGCAACGCGGGATCTCCGTCAGCTCGACCGTGCTGACGTTTGAATTCGACGGCTGTCAGGTGAATCTGCTGGATACTCCGGGGCACAAAGACTTCAGCGAAGATACCTATCGGACTTTGGTTGCCGCCGACTGCGCGGTGATGGTGCTGGACCTCGCCAACGGCGTAGAAAGCCAGACAGAGAAACTCTTCAACGTTTGCCGGATTCGCAAAATTCCGGTGATCACTTTCGTCAATAAGGTGGATCGTCCTGGCAAAGAGACACTGGAGATCCTGGAAGACATCGAATCCAAACTTGGAATTATTCCTGTTCCGGTTAACTGGCCTTTGGGCACTGGTTTCGAGTTTCGAGGCGTCATTGATCTGGCCACCCGCAACGCGTTTGTGTTTGAGTCACGCGACAACACTCACCGGCTCGCGTCAAAGCTGATGCCGCTGTCGGAAGTTGATCCGGAGAACATGCCGCAGGGCATCGTCGCGCAGGCGCGGGAAGAAGTCGAGCTGCTGGAAGCCGCTGGCGCGACATATGATCGCGATCGCTTTCTGGCGGGCGAAGTCTCTCCGGTCTTCTTCGGAAGTGCGTTAACAAACTACGGCGTCGAAGAATTCCTGCGAGGCTTCCTGAAACTCTGTCCCACGCCGCGCGATCGGATGGGTGACAAAGGACTAATTCCTGCCGCTCGTCCGGAGTTCTCGGGCTTCGTTTTCAAGATCCAGGCGAACCTCGATCCCAAACATCGTGACCGAGTCGCCTTCGTGCGAGTCTGCTCGGGGACCTTTCGCCGAGAGATGGAAGTTTATCATCCTCGCACTGCCAAGAAGATACGCCTGAAGCGTGCGCACAAGCTGTTCGGACAGGAACGAGAAACGATGGATGAAGCCTTTCCGGGTGACATCATCGGTCTGGTCAATCCTGGCGAATTCCTGTTAGGTGATACGATCTGCGAAGGGGCTCCTGTCCACTTTGAACCGTTGCCGCAGTTCTCCCCGGAGTTCTTTGCGATGATGATTTGCATGGACACCGGTCGCCGCAAGCAGTTTGAACGAGGTCTCACTCAGTTGCTTGAGGAAGGTGCGATTCAGGTCTTTCAGACTCCGAGTACTTCAGTCAAACAGTTGATCCTCGCGGCGGTGGGTGAACTGCAGTTTGACGTCGTCAAGTTTCGTCTGCAGTCCGAATATGACACCGAAACAGAAGTTCGCTGGCTGAACTACAAAGTAGCTCGGTGGGTTGTTCCGAAAGCAGGCTGCAAATCCGAGCTACAACTCTTGTCCTCCAGTCGGCAGGTCGTCGACCAGTACGATCAGATGGCCGTGTTGTTTAACTCCGAGTGGGAAGCTCAGCACTCACAGAAACAGAATCCTGAATGGGATTTTCTGTCAATGCGTTTCCGCACGACAAAAACATAGTACTCTCTACCCCAGCCGGACCTACGCGAGTACTTCCGCGATTGGCTCCGAACCAAAATCGGCCAACGGAACAGGTCGCGCGCCAACAGTGTATTCGTGTTTGTAATCGATCCCAAGGGCCGTCAGGATCGTCGCAAACAAGTCTCCCGCCGACGCTTCACCTTCGACGACTTTGTGGCCTTCGGGGTCCGTCTTTCCGTAGGCCACGCCGCCTCGAATGCCAAGCCCTGACAGGCTGCAGCTCCACGCGCTGGCGAAGTGATCGCGTCCAAGGCTCGAATTGATCTGCGGCGTTCTTCCGAACTCACCCAGTGTGATGACCAGAGTATTCTTCAGAAGCCCGCGCTGTTCCAAATCATCCAACAGCACCGACATGGAATGGTCCAGATCGGCGCACAGCTCCTGATGAGTTTCGAAGTTCTGACCGTGGCTGTCCCACCACGCTCGAGCGACTTTGACGAACGGAACACCGGCTTCTACCAGTCGGCGAGCAATCAAACATTGATGGCCAAACTGAGTCGGCCCGTATCGGGCCTGCACATCGGCCGGTTCTTTTGAGATGTCGAATAGCTCAGCACTCGCCATGAGGCCATGAACACGTTGATACGCGGAGTTCTGGCTGTCGACAGAATCACTGCGGCGAGCACTCGCGAAACGTCGGCCCAATGCATCGCGCAATGCTGCGCGGTCCTTGTGATCGATCTCAGGGAGAGACTCCGCCCTGACGATATTGGGCGGAATCATGCTTTCGGAAAGAAACATCGGAGCATACCGCGCGCCCAGAAAACCGCTGGTCCCTTTGCGTCGTCCTTCCGTAGATGTGTAGAGCGACACATAGTCCGGAACTTTGCTTTCCAGCCGACCCAGTTCACGAGCGACCACAGCGCCCAGATCCGGATAGAGAATGCTTGGGTCTTTCAGACGCCCCGTCTCCATCAGATCCGCGCCGCGACCGTGGTCGGCAATTTTCGTGTTGAGCGATCGAATGATGGCGGTGTGCTGCATTCGTTGTGACAGCTCCGGCAGCAATTCGCTGATCTGCACTCCGGTGGCGTTCGTCTGAATCGCGCGGAATGGGCCTCCGGTTTTGGCACCAGGCTTGGGATCCCACGTTTCGAATTGACTGGCACCGCCGGCCAGCCACAACAGGATGACTCGCTTGTCCTGCCGTTTCAATTCGCCCGCGATTTCTTCCGAACGCAGGGCGTGAATCTGGCCCATGTCGGCGGCAAAGCAACCGGCCACGCCACCCATCGCACTGGCCCGAAATGCTCCCTGGGAGAAAAATCCGCGACGAGAAAGCCCGTGCTGAGAAGGAATGCACAGTCCGGAAGTTGGTCGATTCGCCATTCTCGGGTCCTTCAAATCGGAAGATCGTGTCGAAAGATCGCGCCTGAACTCGCCGCGCCGGCCGCTGGGGGCCGCATGGAACTTCGCGATGATAACGGGCAGATGAGCGGTTTTGGTAGTGGAAACAGCGTTTTGTCGGCGGGACAGGCGACTCTGCCCCGCCTGTGTATTCCGGACGACCTGCACGATTCCAATCTCGGAAAAGATGTTCCGACGCGGGTGAGTTTACTTTTGCGGTTCTCGTGATACCGTTTGCCGCACAGAACAAGGCGAGAACCTGTTCGTTTTTCCCGTGTTGGCAGTGGCGCTGCGTCCGGGAAGTATCTCATGATTGAATGGAACCCGAATTTATGTCATCGGCCAGTCTGACTCTTGACGGTAAATCCTACGAGTTGCCGGTGATTCGCGGCGTGGAAAATGAAACCGCTGTCGATATCACCAAGTTGCTGGCTCAGTCCGGCGCGATCACGATGGATCCCGGATTCAACAGCACCGGTGCCTGCAAAAGTGCGATCACGTTTATCGACGGTGACAAAGGCATTCTGCGTTACCGCGGTTACCCCATCGAGCAATTAGCGGAACGTTCAGACTTTGTCGAGACGTCGTGGTTGCTGCTGTATGGCGAACTGCCAACCCCGGAACAACTGAAGGCATTCCGTGCTCAGCTGACTTATCACAGCATGATCCACGAAGACATGAAGAAGTTCTTCGAAGGATTCCCGCCAAACGCTCACCCGATGGCGATTCTGTCGGCGATGGTTTCTTCTCTGTCGACTTACTATCCAGGCACAGAAGACGACATTTCCGACGTCAACATTGTGCGCTTGATCGCCAAGGTGCGGACAATCGCCGCCTATGCTTACAAGAAGTCGATTGGCCAGCCGACGATTTATCCTCAAAATAACTTGTCCTACTGTGCCAACTTCCTGAACATGATGTTTGCTGTTCCGGCCGAGGAATACAAAATCAATCCAGTGCTGGTGAAGGCACTGAACATGCTGCTGATCCTGCATGCGGATCACGAGCAGAACTGCAGCACATCAACTGTGCGTATCGTTGCCAGCAGTCGTGCCAACATCTTTGCGTCAATCTCAGCCGGAATTTGTGCACTGTGGGGACCTCTGCATGGCGGGGCTAACCAGGCCGTGCTCGAAATGCTGCAGATGATTCACGAAGACGGAGATGACTATAAGAAGTATGTCGCGAAGGCCAAGGATAAGGACAGCGGCTTCCGCCTGATGGGCTTTGGTCACCGCGTTTACAAAAACTTCGATCCGCGAGCCACGATTTTGCGAAAGATGGCCGGGCAGGTTCTGCAGGAATTGGGGATCAACGATCCTCTCCTTGAGATTGCGAGCAACCTCGAAAAGATCGCTCTGGAAGACGACTACTTCGTAAGCCGCAAACTGTATCCGAACGTCGACTTCTACAGCGGCATTCTTTACCGAGCGATGGGCATCCCAACGAACATGTTCACGGTGATGTTCGCTATCGGCCGCCTTCCAGGCTGGCTGGCTCACTGGCGTGAACAGCGTGACGAAGACACAAGCCGCATCTACCGTCCGCGGCAGATCTACACCGGAGCAACGCAACGCGAGTATGTCGCGCTTGATCAGCGGAAGTAGCGGCGACGGCTTTTTAGGTTGAGCGGCACGGCGAGGAAAAAAAATCCCGTCGGCGGAGCGACCGGTGTACTGTACACCCGTCGCTCAGCCGACGGGATTTTCTATTCCGCCACAAGCTTATTCCTGTACTACAGAGAACTCCGGCAGTTCACCATTCCACCACTTTGGTTGAGCGAAGATCTTTTCAACTTCGATCTGAAAACCGGGGAGGACAGGATCGCCGTTCAGAACTTGCCATTTGCCAAGGGCCAGGGTGTGGGCCGAACGCCGAATGACCTGAACCTCTTTTTTGAATGGGTCAGGTATCCAGATCACGTCAACCCCATGCTTCAGGTAGGCTGTTGTCCGCAGACGCATATCAGTGCGGCGATCGTTGGACGAGGCCAGATCGATCACCAGTTTGGGAACCTCTGAGCTAATTGTCCGATCGAATTGGGAAAACGGCTGCCCATCTTTGAAGAGACTCATCGCCGGAAAGTAGACGGTGTCCGGTTGAGATTTGACGTGCAGCCCAATCCCCGGACACGCATAACCTCGAGTCGCCACGGGCTGGCCCTGCAACCAGGTTGCCAGCGCGCGTGTCAGGTTCAGAACGATCGTTCCATGGACATCATCCGGCGCGGAAAGCAGCACTGGTAAGCCGTCATGAAGCTCATGCCAGCGCCCGGCTTCGGGCAGGTCAGGGAGCTTCGTGACGAACTCGTCGGCTGTAATTGGAGAGACTTGGGACAATCGAGTTACCTTGAAAAAATTAATCTGGCAGAACTTCGCTGAAGAATCGCAGCCAGTTGCCGTGCATGATGCCGGCAATATCGGCTTCCGTGTATCCTCGCTTTGAAAGCATTTCCGTCAGACGCTGCAGGTCACGAATTCGATCGAAGTCGGCCGGAGTCTGCTCGACCCCGTATCCTCCGTCGAGGTCGCTGCCGATTCCGACGTGACGAGTGTTTCCGGCCAACTGACAGACGATATCGATATTGTCAACAACGCGTTCCATCGTCACTGTCGCAGGAGTAATTCGACGCACATAGCCCGGCTGCAGCATGATCACATCAAATGCCATCCCGATGACACCATCGCGGTCAATCACAGCTTTGTACTGCTCATCAGAAAACTGACGCTGCCATGGAGCCAGGCGACGCGAATTCTGATGGCTCGCGTGAATGCGGCCGTCGAAGTATTCCAGCACCTGCCAGAATGCAACATCCGACAGATGAGTCACATCGACAGTCATACCAAGTTCACCGATGCGTTTCAGCAAAGGAATCGCATCCAGAGCCAACCCGACTTCGCAGGCCGTGCCACCACCGTAACGATTAGCACCATAATGCGTCAGCCCGATGGCTCGCAGGCCATGCTCGTAAAACTCATCAATCGTATCCGGAATCAGCACGGGATCCGCACCTTCCATCGTCTGAATGAAACCCAGCGGTGCGGTCGTTGGGTTCTTGCGATAGTCCTCAATATGGTGAGCCAGATCACGTTTCGTCTTAATCGACCGCATCAAACCAGCGCGTTCCATCGCACGATGCCACGCAAGATGAGCATGGGCCATTGCGTAGCATGTTTGAGGAGACGTCCAGCCAAACGAATGATTGATCTCTTTTTCCTGCCGAGCCAGCAGCGTGGAAAGGCAGATCCCAATTTCAGCCGCTCGCAGTTCCGGAAGACTGAGCGTACTTCCTGTGCGTCCGGCCTCGGTCATTCCCAGATGACGTTCATGAGCACGCAGGTCGTCGACCGAGCATCGCATGTCACGATTCCAGTCGACACCGTTCAAAGCCAGATCCAGATGAGCATCGAAAATGAGCACAGCAGTTACTTTCTTGACGGAAGGTAGAGCAAAGACTTGAGGCCGACAAAATCAGTTTAAGAATCAACAGGCGAGACTCAGAAATCGATTTTTCGACCATGAGGGAGATTTTGGTGGCGGAACATTATCATCCGGGACTCTGCGTCACATCGTCAAGCGTCCCGCCTGTTTCATTCACTCGCCTCTAAGGAATCACCAACATGGCCAAAGACCTCGCGAAATGCACTGAGCCACCTGTCGGCTTCGAACATCGATTTTCCCTGATAAAATTCAGCGTTCGCTGTTTGTTGACCATGGCTGTGCTGATAGTCAGCAGCTTGTCGACGTTTGCAGAGAATCTCATCCAGAAGGAAAATCAACTGCCGGGATCAATCGACTGGCAATTGACGCGAGTCAAAGTCGACGGGGCAGGATGCCGTTCCTGGAACATTGAAGGCTATTGCTCAAAGCAAAGCGTCCTCGCGGGTGAAAAGATTGACATCATGGTGTCTTCAAAACCTGCGCGAGATTTCAAGCTGGAGATCTTCCGAACAGGATACTACGGCGGCCGCGGTGCTCGATTGATGCAGACGATTGATCGCGTCAAAGGCGCGACTCAGCCGGAACCAGTCATCGGCGAGAAAGATCTGCACGAATGCCAATGGGAGCCATCGGTGACGCTCACGATTCCATCTGACTGGATCAGCGGCGTCTACCTTGGACGCATGACGACGATTCCGGAAGGCAATGAACCTTACTGGCAGAGCTACGTCATTTTTATCGTACGCGATGAACGACCGGCTGATGTCTTGTTTCAATGCTCGGATAACACATGGCAAGCTTACAACGTCTGGCCCAGCCATTACTCTGTTTACACGCATCCCAAAGGCGGTCAGGGACCATGGGCCGATGTCAGTTTCGATCGTCCCTATGGCCGTGAATCACAGTATACTTCCGTCGTCAATGACCCTCTGACGGTCGGCTCGGGTGAGTTTATTCCTTATGAATTTCCGATGACATATTGGCTGGAACAGAACGGCTACGACGTTGCTTACTGCTCTAACAGCGACATGATAACTCCCGATCGTGGCCTGAAATGCAAATCATTTATCAGCATTGGTCATGATGAGTACTGGGATATTCGCCAGTTCAACAGCGTGACAAAAATGCGTGATGAAGGCGTCGATCTGCTGTTTCTCTCCGGTAACAGTGTGTGCTGGGTGACACCACTAACGGCATCCTCAACTGGAAATCCCAATCGTATCTTCTTCCGCGGCGGCCCCTATGGCGCAGAAAATGATTACGCAGTGGGTCGCGAAAAAGACAACGGACCATTTCCTCATCGTGGACCTGACGAAGGACTGCTTATGGGGGCTCGCAATATTGAACCCGTCAATGGTGGCGGTGACTGGGTTGTCACAAAAGCCGACCACTGGATGTTCAAAGATGCGGGTGTTAAAAACGGAGAGTTTATCCCGGGACTGATTGGCTGGGAGTATCACGGTCAGCCGGCTGAGATTCCTGGTCTGGAAATAGTCGCCGCCGGAACAGCATGGCAGGGCGGCGTGAATCCTCAGCAATGGACCGCCACGATCTATCCCGGTCCGAAGAAGAACTTCGTCTTCAACGCGGCGACTATCTGGTGGGCTCAGGCTCTGGGAGATCCTCCGGGGCATACGTTGCCATGGTCACATCACAGTCGGCCTCATGGTCCTGATGAACGAGTTCAGAAGATGACAGCGAATCTATTGCAGCGAGCAATCGCGAATTAACTGAGCGATCGTTTCGATCGATCAGAGTCTCGAACCTGCGCTGCTGATAAGTCCGATTCCCAGTGAAGAACGCTCAATGTTTGTCCATCAGTGTCGTCTGCCACACGTTCTGAAGCCGTCTCTGTACTTCTGCCCTGAGCAGCATCAGAAGGAAATCGACGTTCTGTTTCGACCGTCGTGGCAGGCCGTGGGCAGCTTGAGCGAT